>DATKNM010000166.1:0-9620 GCA_035541335.1 Binatia bacterium | reverse complement strand
CTTGGTGAAAAGGTCGGTAGAACCCTTGTAGTTCGACCAGAACAGGAATCGCTCGACGGCGCGCGCCTGCGGTGCGGTCGCGATCCGGAAGAGATAGTAGGGCGTGCTGCGGCGTAGCTTGCGGATGAAGGCCGGGAACTCGGCCTGGGTCAGCGGGGGAAGCTGCGCGACCGCTGCGGAGAGACGCGTCGCCGCTGCTGCGATCCTATCGCGATCGCCGGGTTCGACGCGGGCAATCACGGCACCTTCCTCAACGTCGGCCCCGCGGGCGATCTTGCTGCCGCTGTGCTGGGCCAGATGGCTGTAGAGCCTGGCATCGACCAGGGTTGCGGCATCGACGGCGAGGATCGGTTCATGATCCAGGACGGCGGCAAGACGCGCGCCGCATGACCCGGCACCTTGGACGATGCGAACCGGGCAACGAAGCCGCGGCTCGGCACGATATTCCGGAACGAGGCCGGTGCCGACGTCGATCAGAACTTCGCTCACGTCGAGCTTCAGATGCCGCACCGCCTTCAGGTGCCGTTCGATCAGCGACATGCCGAACACACGCGCGGAGGTCGCCTCCGCCGCGTCGATCCAGAGCTTCATCGGATCAATAGCCTTCGAGGCGGATCAGCCAGGCGCCGCCGACGCTGGCGAAGACCAGGATCGGCATCCACGCCGCGACGACAGGCGGCACGGCGCCGGTTTCGCCGAGAGACATCACCAGGCCGTCGGCCACGAAATAGAGAAAGCCGAGGCCGAAGCCGACCGCCATGCCGGCGGCGACGCCGCGGTCGCGCCGATAGACGCTGTGGGCGACCGGTGCCGCCAGCAGGATCATCAGGATCGAGCTGATCGGCAGAGCGACGCGCTTGTGCAGCCACGCCTCGTAGAAATAGGTCGGGCGCACGCCGACATCGGCCGACCGCGCGAAAGACCAGATCTTGGCGAGCGTCATGGCCTGCGGCAGCTCGATCAGGTTCGAGAATTCGGCGGGCGTCAGGGCGGTGACCCAATCGCCCTGCGGCGTGTATTCCGCTTGGGAGGCGTGATCGGGGACAATCGTCGTGGTCCAGACGCCGAGCAGGATCCAATGGTGGCCCTTGGTGTGGTAGTGCGCCTCGGTGGCGGTGCGCATCGTGGTGAGAAGGCCGTCTTCGCCGCGGGTGTAGATATGGACGTTCTTCAGGTGTGCGCCGAACTTATCCACCGCGCCGACCTCGATGACTGATTTGCCGTCCTGGATGAAGACCGAGCTGTTCTCGTCACTCTGGGCGCGGTCGACATAGATGTCGCGCGCGACCATGGCGTTGATAGCGCGCGGCACCACCTGGTCGGCCAGCAGGAAATGCCCGATCCCCACCAGGATGACTGCCGGCAGGAAGGACAGCAGCACCGAATTATAGGGTGCGCCGGAAGCCTTGAAGGCCAGGATCTCGTTGTCGCGCTCGAGCTTTCCGAGGGTCATCAGGGTCGCCATCAGCACGACGAACGGAGTGAGGAAGCTCGCGATCTCGGGCAGGCGGAACAGCGTGTAGAGGACCAGCCCGCTGTAACTGCCGTCACTGCGCTTCAGCACGTCGATGCTGTTGGAAAGCAGGTCGAAGACCTGAAGCAGCGCGGTGAAGCTCAGCATCAACAGCAGGAATTGGACGAAGAACACGCGGAGGACATAGCGGCTGAAGGTGGTCATGACGCCGCCTTCCGGGGTCGCGGGAGCAGGCGGCGGAGCCAGCCGCCGACGGCGCTCAGCGCCTCGAATAGATGCGCCAACGGATCCTGGCCGGGTCTTCGGTCGGCGATCCAGAACAGCCAGAGGCTGGCGATGCCGAACAGCAGGCAGGGCACCCAGAGCGCCGGGAAAGCGCCGAGCTTGCCGCGCCGGACCAGCGCCTCGCCGAACTGCAGGATGTAATAGTAGAAGATCAGGAACAGCACGCCCACCACCATGCGCAGGCTCTTTGCGGTCCGGCGCGAGGACATGCCGACCGGCAGCGCCAGGAACGGCAGGAAGAAGATCGAGAGCGTGCGGGTGATCCGCTCGTTGATCTCCGCCTGGATGTCCTCGATGTCGAGATAGTCCGGGGTGTTGAACGAGTATTTGAAGAGCTCATAGATGGTGAGTTCGGATTCCTTCTCGCCGCGCGGCCGGAACGGATCGGCGGCCACCGATTCCAACGGCAGCTCGAGCTGGTCGAAGATCATGGCCCGGCTGCTGTCGCCGGTGGCGGAGGTCTCAGAGCGGACGCCGTTGCGCAGCATCAGCGAGAGCGACAGGTCCGGGCGCTTCTGCAAGTCGCCGCGCTCGGCGGTCAGCACCACGCTGTTGCCGGAATCGTCCTTCTCCTTGACGAAGATCTTGCTGAGCTCGGTACCGTCCGTCGAGATGTCGCCGATCAGCATTGTCTTGCCGCCGAAGCCGGTGAAGAAGGCGCCGCGCTCGATCGCCGAATCCCATTGCGTATTTGTGACGAGGTGCACCAGCGCGCGGTAGCCGAACCGCGTATAG
Source organism: Binatia bacterium (assembly GCA_035541335.1). Lineage (GTDB taxonomy): Bacteria > Pseudomonadota > Alphaproteobacteria > Dongiales > Dongiaceae > Dongia. The sequence goes on along the minus strand of DATKNM010000166.1, from coordinate 7,126 downwards.
GGTTGCGCCCAGCCGAGGATGTAAGAGCTGGCGATCATCATGATGATCGAGAGGCCGAGGATCGGTACCATGATCCGGGCGAGCGAGATGCCGCTGGCGCGCATCGCGTCGAGTTCGCTGTCGCTGGAGAGCCGGGAGCTCGCATAGAGCACGCCGATGAACAGTGCCGCCGGCAGGGCGATGCCGAGATAGAACGGCACCATGTTGCCCAGCATCTTCATGATGATGGAGAGCGGGCTGCCGCGGTTGGCGAAGAGGTCGAGCAGGTGGATCAAGCGCTGCATCAGCAGCGCAGCCATGGCGATGCCGACCGCCGCGAACAGCGGCATCGCAACCCGCCGCAGGATGTAGAGATCGATCAGGCGCATCGCGACCGGTGCTCCCCCGACCCTTCACCGCGCGTTCCACCGTCTCCGGCCGACGTTCCGGCCCCGAGCAGCGTGATCTCGCCGGCCGGGGCGAAGCCGGAGCCGTCGGCCTGCCATTCGCGGATGGAGACTTCCAGCTGCCATGGGGCACCCGGTGCCGCGCGGCTGATCCGGTAGATGTGATAGCGCGACGGGTCCTTGTGGTTCGCCTTGCCGACCGCGACCGCCGAGGCGGAGGGAACACCGATCACCGGTACTGAGCCGATGGGACCGGGCAGCCGTCCAAGGCTCGAGATGTGCATATGGCCGTGCAGCACCAGCTCGGCGCCGCGTGCGGCGATCGTCCGGGCGAAGTCGGCGGCGTCGCGCAAGCTCTTGCGCCGATAGGCGCCGCCGGAGAAGGGCGGATGGTGGATCAGCACGACGCGGAACACGTCCTCGCGGCCGAGCGTCTCCAGCATGCGGTCGAGCACTTGCAGCTGGGCCGTCCCGAGCTCGCCGGCGGCGCTGAACGGCACGGTCGGCAAGGCGGTCGAGAGACCGATCAGCGCGACGTCGCCGATGCGCTGCAGGAACGGAAAGTCCCGCACGTCGCGCGGCGGGCGCGCGCCGCCGGCGTCGCTCACATCGCCGTGACGCCCGGTCATGTAGGCTTCCCATAGACCCAGCGATTGGGACCAGGGCAGCGGGACATAGGCATCGTGATTGCCGGGGATGACCGTCACCCGCTCGGGTCCGCCGATCCGCCCGAGGAACTCGCGCGCCTGCCGGAATTCCTCCGGCAGCGCGATGTTCACGAGATCTCCGGTGACGGCGACGTGGTCGGGCCTTTGCGTGGTGAGGTCATCCGCCAGGCGTTCGAGGATCGCGCGATGATGTATGTTGGCGCGGCGCAGTCGCCACGACAGGAAGCCGGTGATCCGCTTGCCCGCCAGCTGACCCAGGCTCGGCCGCGGCAACGGGCCGATATGCAGATCCGAGATGTGGGCGAGTGTCAGGTTCTGCAATCGTCGCCTCGGTTTCGGGAATGCCGGAAACGGCCGGGGCTAGATGTCCCGAACCAGGAGTCCGGTCAAGCCTTGATTTTACAAGGATTATAGGGGCCGTAAATGGCGCCCGAATGGGGTGGACGCGGTCGCGTCGATGTGGCTATTTCTGACAGCCTTGCGACAGAATCGTTAATATTTGAATGAGCGATCAGATTGCCAGCCGGCCCAGCGTCCGGATCGTGAGCATCCCGGCTGCCGGCGCGGAAATCACGCCGCGGTTCTGGGGAATGACCGCGCGGCAACGCCTGGAACGTGCCCTGGCCCGGGCAGGACTTTGCGCTGCCGCGCCGTCGGCGGCGCCGGGCCTGCTGCTGATTCGTGACGATTTCGTCCTGGACGAGATGCTGCTCCCCGCATTGCTGCTTCAGCCCGGCACGATCCTGGTGGCGCCAGTCGGCGCTGCCGGCACCTTGTCGGTCGCCGTGCATCTGGCGGCGCCGGCGGACCCGGAACAGGGCGCGTTGCTGGAGGCGGCGCTGCGTGATGGTCGCATCGACGATGGTCTCACGAACGGGTTGCAGCGGCTCGATCCGGTCGGGCTCGCCAGCGCCTACAATCACGGTCTGCGCAAGCGCGTGGCGCCCTATCTGTTGCAGTCAGGCACCGAACCGGCCTGCGCGACCGAGCGCCGCATGTTCGACGGCGCGTATAAGGGCGTCACCGATTTCGTCACCAAGCGCGTCTGGCCCTGGCCGGCCTTTCACGTGACGCGGCTCTGCGCCCGGCTCGGGATCGTGCCCAACCTCGTGACGGCGATCAGCCTCGTCCTGGTGGTGCTGGCCTACTGGCTGTTCTGGCGCGGGGATTTCGCGCTCGGCCTCGTGGCCGCCTGGGGCATGTGCTTCCTCGATACCGTCGACGGCAAGCTCGCCCGTGTGACCCTCAATTCCAGCAGCTTCGGCAACGTCTTCGACCACGGCATCGACCTCATCCATCCGCCGTTCTGGTACTACGCCTGGTATCACGGCCTGATCGTGACGAGCGGGGCGGAATTCGGCGGAACGGACAGCGCCCTCGTCGCTGCCCTCATCCTGATCCTGCTCGGCTATGTGGGCGGGCGGCTGGAAGAGGGCGTCTTCCAGCTGCTCTACGGGATCCAGATCCACACCTGGCGACCGATCGATTCCTGGTTCCGTGAGATCACCGCCCGCCGCAACCCCAACCTCTTCATCCTGACGGTCGCGGTCATCCTCGGAAATCCGCGCGACGGCTTCCTGGCGGTCGCGGCCTGGACCGCCATCAGCTTCACCTTCCACATGGTCCGCATCGTCCAGGCGGCGCTGGCGACCGCGATCGGCCACGCGCCGGTCTCCTGGCTGACCGAGCCGATGTCACGGCCGTCATGACCACGAAGATCGGCGTCATCAGCAACCTGCAGAGCCGTCGCAACAAGGATGCGATGCGCGATCTCCTGGATTTGCTCCAGGACCATCCGCAGGTGAAGCATCTCGGTTTCCACGAGATCTCCGAGCTGCCGGACTGCCTGCGCGAGATGGCCCTTGCCGGGGTCACGCATCTGGTGATCAGCGGCGGCGACGGCACGGTGCAGGCGGTGGTGAGCGACCTGATCAACGACCAGCCGTTCTCGAGATTCCCGGAGCTCAGCCTGCTTCCGTCCGGCATGACCAACGTGGTCGCGCGGGACATGGGGCTGACCGGGATGCCGATGCCGTATCTGAAGCGACTGATCGAGCGGGTCGAGGGCGGGCATCGCGGCGAACCGGCGAAGCGATCGGTTCTCACCCTCGACCTCCGCGACGACGGACCGCCGATCCATGGCTTCCTGCTGGGTGCGCTCGCTTTCTACCAGGGCACGATCCTCGGTCGCCGGAAGGTCCACAGCATGGGGTTCCACCAGGGCCTCGGCAGCAATATCGGCCTAGCCCTCTCGGCTTTGCGGGTGATGTGGTACGGTCCGGGCGAGAAGTCGGGGTTCGTCGGCGAGCGGGTCGCCCAGACCGTCGACGGCGAAGCGGTCCCGCCGCAGGATCTGTTCCTGATGGTCGCAACCACCTTGAGCCAGATCCTTCCCGGCATCAAACCGTTCTGGGGCAACGGCAGTGGACGCATGAACCTGACCACGGTCACCTATCCACCGCAGCGCTTCACGCGCGCCGCATTGCCGGCGCTGCGCGGCAAGCCGCGACCCTGGATGGAGGATGCGGGCTGGCGGAGCCGCCGGGCCGAGACGCTGGAATGCGATCTCACCAGCCCGCTGGTGTTCGACGGCGAATTCCTGGAGACCGACGGCGGGCCGGGCTTCAAGCTCTCGGTCGGCCCGAGCCTCACGTTCTCTTGCTATTGACGCGGCGATGGCCGATCCGCTCGGCGGCGAGCTCGAAACCCTTCTCGCTGAGGAGCTGAATCGCGCGGTCCCGCCCGCGGTGACTGCGGCCGCGACGGCGGTGCGGGAGCGGCACGGCCGCGCGGCGGTGGCGGTCCTGTTCTACGGCTCCTGCCTGCGCGCGCCGGAGGCGGAGCTCGCCGACAACCTGCTCGACTTCTATGTGCTGGTGGACGACTACGCCCGGGCCTACGACAAGGCCTGGCTCGCCGTCGCGAACCGGCTGCTGCCGCCCAATGCCTTCTACTGCGAAACGGACTGGCAGGGCGCCACGATCCGCGCGAAATACGTGGTGATCTCGCTCGAAGACTTCGAGAAGGGCTGCAGCCCGGCGGCGCGGAACGTGTCGATCTGGGCGCGCTTCTCCCAGCCGGCGCGGCTGGTCTGGGCGCGCGACGCGGCGATGGCGCCGCGCGTGCTGGTGGCCTGCGCCAATGCGGTCCGCACCATGCTGCGCCGCGCCTGGCCGCTGGAACCGGAGACGCGCGATGCACGGACCCTCTGGCTGCGCGCCCTGCGCGAGACCTACGCCGCCGAGTTGCGGCCGGAGAGCGCCGACCGCGCGGTGAAGATCTTCGACGTCGATCGTGCGCGCTATGAGCGGCTGGCGACGATCGTGCTCGCGGAACTCCGCAGGCCGGAGCTGTCGCCGGAGGAGGCCGCGCGGGACTGGCGCGGGCGACGGCGGCTCGGCAAGAGCCTCAATTTCGCCCGGATCGCGAAGGCGGCCTTCACCTTCGACGGCGGGCTCGACTACGTGCTCTGGAAGATCCGCCGGCATTCCGGCGTCACCGTCGCCGTCACCGACTGGCAGCGCCGGCATCCGCTGCTGGCGGCGCCGCGGCTGGCCTGGCGGCTCTATCGGATGGGGGCGTTCCGGTAAGGAGGCGCTATTCCGCGGCAGCGGGTTTAGGTGCGGCCGGGGGCGCGCTCGGCCGGCGGATGATGCGGCTGTAGGCGGACATCGACGGGTTGAAGATGAAGCCGAGGACCACGCCGACCCAGGACGTGTAATAGAAGCGGTGGTCGTAGAACTCGCCGGCGGTCTTGCGCAGCTTCGGCAGGTTGTTCCACGGCACGTTGGCGAAGTCGTGATGCTCGACGTGGTAGCCCATGTTGAAGCAGAGCCGATTCAGCGGACCGTAATAGGAGTGGGTGTCCTGCTGGCGGTCGAGCGAGTAGTGCTCCTGGATCCAGCGGCCGCCCATCGGATGCAGGCCGAGGGCGAAGAAGGTCGAGAGCAGCAGATAGATGAGCGCCGGCCAGCCGAAGGCATAGACCAGCGCCACGTCGACCAGCAGCTGCACCAGCATGTTCGCCGTCATCCAGCGGTCGCTGATCGGCTTGCCGATCAGCAGCTTCACCTTCAGCGGACGCAGCATCTGCGAGATCGAAAGGCCCATGATCCAGAGCGCCTTGCGCCAGGCCGAGTTGCCGATCAGCTTGGCCTCGCTCTTCAGCACGATGTCGGGGTCGCGCTCGTACTGGCCGAGATACTTGTGATGCATCAGGTGGTACTTGCGGAACGCCATGGCGCTCGGCAGGGCCAGCGGGAAATCGCAGAGGATGCCGAGCAGCCGGTTCCCCACCGCCTTCTCGAAGGCGAGGTCGTGGGTGCATTCATGCATCAAGACGTAGAGCGCGTGGTTCACGACGGCGCCGACGAAATAGGCGACCAGCAGCATGGCCCACCAGGGCGCCTGGCCGATCACGGCGGCGACGGCGAACTGGGCGGCGACCAGCACGACCACCCAGGCGGCGGTCCAGGGATTCTTGGCGATCAGGCCGCGCACCTCGGGATGAGCGGCCAGGATGTCGCGGCGCCGCTGGAAGTGCTCGTTGACCTGATCGGTGTAGGTAAAGTCCAAACTCTGCATGCTCACGCTCTTGCCGGGCCTAATCAGCGCCTCCGATCTAACGTCCGGAGAGCGCTCTTTGCCGGCGGCCGGAATACCAGAATAACCCCCGGACGTCTCCCCGAAGCTGCCCTCGGGATGCATATCGCGGTCAGGGGCGGAATGCGTTGTTAACATAGCGTGGCCGACCGATTCCGGCCACTGCCTAACCGTCGCGGGCAATTGTTAACGAGGCGGGCAGTGATTCGGCCCCGGCAGAATGGCGCTAGGCCTGAAAAAAAGCCGGCCAGCTCGAGGCTGGCCGGCTTCCCCCTAAGCCCGGCTTGTCCCAGCTATTCGGCAGCGGCCCGAACTTGGCCTGCGCCGGTCTCGGCTGGGATGATGCCGAGCTGACGACCCACATCGGTGAGAACTTCGGCGACCTGCTCGAGCTGTTCCGTGCTGTGCGCGGCACAGACGGAGCAGCGGAGCAGGGCGGTGCCGCTCGGCGTCGCCGGCGGCAGTGCGAGGTTGACGTAGACACCGCGCGACAGCAGGCCGTGCCAGGCCATGGCGGCGAGTTCCGGGCTGTTGATATGGACCGCGACCACTGGCCCGCGCTGCTTGCCGAGGCGGAAGCCGCTGGCGGCGAGGCCGTCATAGAGCGTGTCCACGTTCTCCCACAGCCGGTCCATCATCTGCGGCTCGGCGCGCAGCCGCGCCAGCGAGGCGCGCACCGAGGCGACGATTGCCGGCGGCAGCGAGGCGGTGAACATGTAGGGCCGGCAGGCGACGCGCAGGATATCGAAGTCCGGATGATTGGAGATCAGGAAGCCGCCGATCGCGCCCATGCTCTTCGAGAACGTGCCGGTCACGAAATCGACGTCGTCATCGACGCCGTCATGCTCCAGGCAGCCGCGGCCGGTCTTGCCCATGACGCCCATCGAATGGGCCTCATCGACCAGCAGGTAGGCGCCGTGCTTCTTCTTGACCGCGACGAACTCTTTCAGCGGCGCATGGTCGCCCAGCATCGAATAGATGCCCTCGACCACGACCAGCTTGTTGCCGGGCTCCTTGGCCAGGCGCGCCAGGCGCTTGTCGAGGTCGGCGGGATCGTTGTGCTTGAAGCGGATCACGGTCGCATGGCCGAGCCGGCAGGCGTCGTAGATCGAGGCATGGCTGTCGGCATCGACCAGCAGGAAGTCGCCGGGGCCCGCCAGGGTCGAGATCGCGCCGAGATTGGCCTGATAGCCGGTGGTGAAGACCATGCAGTGTTCCTTGCCGTAGAAATCGGCAAGGTCGCGCTCCAGGGCCTTGTGATCGTCATAGGAGCCGTTGGCGATACGGGAACCCGTGGTCCCGGTGCCGAACTTCTCCAGCGAGCGCTGCGCGGCCGCGACGCTCTCGGCGTCGAAGGTCAGGCCGAGATAGTTGTTGCTGCCGCAGAGGATGGTGTGCCGGCCTTCGATCTCCGCCTCGGTCGCGGAGAGAATGCGGTCCATCTTCACGCCGAACGGATCGGCGCCGCAG
>DATKNM010000165.1:0-5452 GCA_035541335.1 Binatia bacterium | reverse complement strand
CACCTCGAAGGCCTTGTCGGCATCGAGGAAGGCGCCCTTCACGTAGTAGACGTTCCAGAACAGGGTCTCGTCCCAGTTCCAGCGCCGCGCCTTGCCGTCGACGCCCTTGGCTTCGACCGCGCCGCCCTTCGGGATGAACATGCGCTCGTTGCGGCCGATGCAGACGCCGGCCGTCGTCGTGCCGGAGCCGGCGATGTCCTTGGTGTAGGAGTGGATCACGAAGTCCGGACGCGCCATCGGGTCCGGATGGCGCAGCAGCTTCTGCAGGAACGGCGTACCGACGGTCGCATCGCAGATCACGTCGGAGCCCACAGCATGGGCGGCGCGGCAGATCGCCGGCACATCGAGGGTGTAGCCGTGGGGATTGCAGGGCGATTCCACATAGACGTAGATGCGCCGCCCGTTGGCGAGCCGCACCCGGTGCTTCTCGTCCGCGCGCTGCAGCGCGCGGGTGAAATCCGCCGCGGTGAAGCCGTCGAACCACTCGACCGCCACGTCCATGTTGCTCCGCTTGCCGTACCAGTCGTGCAGCAGCTGGTAGGAGCCGCCATAGGTGTTGCGGCTGGAGAGCACGATGTCCTGGTAGCCGACCAGATGCGCCAATGTGGCGTCGATCGCCGCCATGCCGGAGTTGAAGTTCCAGGCCATGTACTCGGCGGCGAGCGGGCCTGCCTCGAGATCGACGATGTGGTTCGCAAGGCTGATCGAGGTCGGATTGAGCAGCCGCGAGTAGATGTCATGCATCAGCTCGCGGCCCTTGAACGCGTCCTCCACCCATTCGGTGCAGGCATAGAGATAGGTCGCGGTGCGGGTGATGACCGGCGTCGCCGAGAAGATGGCGGCGACGTTGTCGAAGATCGGGTAGGGGCCCTTGACGCTGCGCGTGTCCGTGTCGCCGGCCAGCGACTGGTAGGTCGCGCGCATCGGGTTCTGCAGATTGTCCAGGATCTTCGCCAGCTGGAAGCAGGCGAAGCGCTTGGCGTTGAAATAGGCGATGCGATCGGCGCGGTCGAGCTTCGCGAGGGTGTCGATGGTGACTCGCCAGAGATCGTTGACCGCGAGACCGGCGCCGTAGAGATGTTTCGCAAGATCGCGCATCGCCTGGCCGTAGGCGCTCGCGGGATCGATCGCGAAATGCTCCAGCTGCTGCTGGACCAGGGCCTCGATCGATTGATGTGCGGTGGTGTTGCGGAGTGGGCTCAGCTGCGTCGCCGGCCGGAGATCGGTGCGTCCTTCCGCCATGATGAAGCTCCTTCAACCATGGATCAGTCGTCGCAATGAGAACGACAGCTTAGCATGGAAGTTCCGGCATTGCAGCCGGATGAAGTTCAGGAGGCGATCGGAAGATAGAAGTCGGCGGGCATGAGGGCGCTCTGCCGCGCCGCATCGTTGAAGGGCGGCTTCAGCGCGCCCCGAAAATACCGGCGGACGAGCTCCTGCCACTTCGCCTTCGGTTCGTATCTGTCCGCTCGGGCGAAGGCGTCGAACCAGCGCATGCCCGCGGCCACGTGGCCGATCTCGTCGCGGTAGATCCGCTCCAGCACGGCCGCCGTCGCGCTGTCGTCGCAGCGCTTCATCTCCGCGATCATCCCCGGCGTCACGTCGAGGCCGCGCGCCTCCAGCACCAGCGGCACGACGGCGAGACGCGCCAGCAGATCCTCTGCCGTCTCCTCAGCCGCCTGCCACAGCCCGTCATGGGCCGGAAGATCGCCATAGGCGGCGCCGAGCTCACCGAGCCGCGCCGCCAGGAGCTCGAAATGCAGCGCCTCCTCGTCGGCGACGGTGACCCAGTCGTCGAAGAAGGCGCGGGGCGTTTCTGGCATTCCGAACCGCGCGATCAGGTCCCAGGCGAGATCGATCGCGTTCAACTCGATATGGGCGAGGGCGTGCAGTAGCGCGATCCGCTTCGCCGTGCTGCCGCCGGCCTTGCGCTTCGGCATTTCCTTCGGCAGCAGCAGCTCCGGCCGCTCGGGTCGCGCCGGCCGATCCGGCGGCCGGCGTCCTGCTGCGACAGAGAGCGCACCCTCCCGCCAAGCGGCCGCGGCGCGATGACTCGCGGCGGCCTTGGCGGAGGGATCGGCGGTCTCGAGGACGCCGATCGCGGCCTCGCCGAGGGTTACGCCGACGGGATCGCCTACTGCGATCATGCCTTGTCGAGACCCTTCACCGCCTTCAGCACCTCGTCCACATGGCCGGGGACCTTCACCTTGCGCCAGGCGCCGCGGATGACGCCCTTGCCGTCGATGAGATAGGTGGCGCGCTCGATGCCCATGTACTTCCGGCCGTACATGCTCTTCTCGACCCAGACGCCGTAATCCTCGGTCACCTTGCCCGTCTCGTCGGCGCCGAGCTGGAAGTTGAGGTCGTACTTCTTCTTGAACTTGTCGTGGCTTGCGACCGAATCCCGCGAGACGCCGAGCACCACCGCGTCCATCTTCTTGAACTTCGGCTGTTCGTCGCGGAAGCCGCAGGCCTCCGCGGTGCAGCCGCTCGTGTCGTCCTTCGGATAGAAATAGAGCACCACGTTCTTCCCCTTCAGCGAGGCGAGCGTGATCTTGCCGCCGCCGTCGGTGGCGAGGGTGAAGGCGGGCGCCTTGTCTCCGACTTTGAGTTCCATCTCCTGTCTCCTCTATTTGTCTTCTGCGTTGGTCGTCGGCCCACTGGTTGACTCGGGGCCGATGATGGCGTGGAAGGCGGCGTGGACGTGGGCGGCCTTCTGGCGGATCAGGGCCTTCAGGGCCTCGAAACTATCGGCCCCGGCGCTGATCGCCAAGTGGCGACGGGTGGGCTCGGTCAGCGCGGCTTCGTCCACCTTGGCGCCGACCAGCAGCCGGATCATCTGCTGCAGCTGGCGCCAGAGCCGGCCGATCGCGATCAGCTGGCCGTCCTTCTCCTCGGTCAGCAGGCCGAGATCGCGCGCCCGCTCCAGCACCAGGTTGCCCTGCTGCGCCAGGATCTCCGGGTGGTCGTGGGCATGGCGGAGCTGCAGGAACTGGGCGATGAAGTCGAGATCGACCTGGCCGCCGCGGAAATGCTTCAGGTCCCAGAGGTTGTCGCTGCGATGCTGCTGCGCCATGCGCAGGCGCATCTCGACGATGTCGGCGGCGAGCCTCGCGGGATCGCGCTTGGCCGTCAGGATCCGCTGCAGCATCGCCGCGCAGTCGGCGCTGAGGCCGGGATCGCCGCAGATCACCCGCGCCCGGGTCAGCGCCATGTGCTCCCAGGTCCAGGCCTCGGCGGCCTGGTACTTCTCGAACGGACCGAGGCCGCTGGCGATGGGGCCGGAGGCGCCGCTCGGGCGAAGCCGCATATCGACCTCGAACAGGCCGCCTTCGCCGGTCATGGCGGAGATCGCGTTGATGAAGCGCTGGGCGAGGCGCGCGTAATACTGGATCGGCGCCAATGGCTTCGCCCCATCGGAGAGCGTCGTGTCCCAGTTCTCGACGTTCTCGGGAATGTCGTAGATGAAGATGAGGTCGAGGTCGGAGGTGACCGTCATCTCGCGGCTGCCGAGCTTGCCGAGCGCGACCAGCGCCATGCCGCGGCCCGGCAGCTTGCCGTGCTGGCGCTCGAACTCGGCGGTTGCCAGCGGATAGAGCCGCCCCAGCGCGATGTCGGCGATGTCGCTCAAGGCGGCGCCCGCCTCCTCGCCGTCCGCGGTGCCGCGGAGCAGGCGGACGCCGATCTGGAACTGGCGGTCCTTGGTCCATCGCCGCACGATGTCGAGCGCATCCTCGAAGTCGCGCGCCTGCTCGAGCTGGTGCGCGAGGTCGTCGTTGAGGGCGATGCGCTGCGGCACCGGCTCGAAGAATCCGGCGGTGAGCACGCTTTCCAGCAGCACCGGCCGGCGGCTGAGGCTGTCGGCGAGCAGCGGCGCCGAGCCCATGATCTCGGCCACGAGATCGAGCAGGCCGGGATTGGAATAGAGCAGGGAGAAGATCTGCACCCCGGCGGGCAGCGCCTGCAGGAAGCCGTCGAAGCGCCGGATCGCGAGACCGGGATCGGCGGTTCCCGCCAGCGCCTGCAGCAGCCGCGGCATCAGCTCGGTCAGGAGCTCGCGGGCGCGGGCACTGCGGGTCGCGCGGGAGCGGCCGCGATGCCAGTCGCGGACCAGCGCCGAGACCCGGCTACCGTCCGGGAAGCCCATCTGCTGCAGGGATGCGACGGTGCCGGGATCGTCCTCGGTGCCGGTGAAGACCAGATTGCTGGGGCCGCCGAGATCGGGTGCCTCCTCGAAGAGCTCGGCGTAGTGGTCCTCGACCTTCGCCATGTGCTCGAGCAGGGTCAGCTCGAAGTCGTTGGTGTCGGCGTGGCCGCAGAACTTGGCGAGCTGGTCGAGCGCCGGACCCGCCGGTGGCAGGGTCTGGGTCTGGTGGTCCTCGATCATCTGCAGCCGGTGCTCGACATGGCGCAGATAGCGATAGGCGGCGGCGAGGTCGTCGGCGACCTGACGCCGGGTCCGGCCGAAGGCGACCAGCGCCTCCAGCGCATCGAGCGTCACCTGCTTGCGGAGATCGGGGTTGCGGCCGCCCCAGATCAGCTGCTGGGTCTGGGCGAAGAACTCGATCTCCCGAATGCCGCCGCGGCCGACTTTGATGTTGTGGCCGGCGACCGCGATCGAGCGATAGCCTTTCACCGCATGGATCTGGCGCTTGATCGAGTGGATGTCCTGGATCGCATAGAAGTCGAGATGCTTGCGCCAGACGAAGGGCCGGAGCCTGAGCAGGAACTGACGGCCCGCCGCCTCGTCGCCGGCGCAGACCCGGGCCTTGATCATCGCGGCCCGCTCCCAGTTCTGCCCCATGCCCTCGTAATAGGTCTCGGCGGCGAGGGCCGAGAGCACCAGCGGCGTCGAGCCCGGATCCGGTCGGAGGCGGAGATCGACACGGCAGACATAGCCGTCGGCGGTCGCGTCTTGCAGCAGACGGACGAGGCTGCGCGCGATCCTGACGAAGCATTCCTGGGCGCTGCGCTTCCCCTCATAGCGGACCTTGGCCTGGTCGTAGAGCAGCATGAGGTCGATGTCGCTCGAATAGTTGAGCTCGTTGGCGCCGAGCTTGCCGAGGGCAAGCACGAAGAAGGCGCTGTCGCGCTCCGGATCTTCGGGGTGGTCGAGCGCGATCTCGCCGCTCGCGGCGGCGCGGGAGAGCAGGTGGGCAACCGCGGCCCGGACCGCCGCATCGGCGAATCGGCTCAAGGCGCCGGTCAGCTGCTCCAGCGACCAGAGCCCGCCGATGTCGCACAGCGCAATCAGCATCGCCGCCTGCCGCCGGGCCACGCGAAGGCGCCGCATCAGCTCGCCTTCCTCAAGCGCGATCAGTCCCTTGGGGTGCAGTTCCTGAACCAATGTGCTAAACAGCGACTCGGGATCCGCGCCGCAGAGTGCGCGGGCGAAAGCCGGGTCTCCCATCAGGCATCTGGCGAGGAAGGGGCTGTTGCCAAAGACCGATTC
>DATKNM010000164.1:0-4600 GCA_035541335.1 Binatia bacterium | reverse complement strand
CATCTCGCTGGTGAGCGCGGTCCGGACCGCCCGTGCGTTGGTGCGGGCGATCTCGAAGCACTTCACGATCGAGCAGGGATTCTCCGGAGCGCAGATCAGGAAGCGGTTGACGGTGTCGGCCGTCGCGGTCTCGTGGCGCTCATGGAAGATCGAGCCGCAACCCGCGGTCTGGACGGCGCTTTCCCATTCATTGGTCTCGCCGCCATAGGAGGCCGGCAGGGCCGAAAGCCGCGCCGCCGCCTCGAGGGTCCGGGCCAGATAGTCGGCGCGCTCGACGTAGCGGGAAAGCCAGAACAGGCTGTCGGCCGTCCGGCTCAGCATTCGATGACCCACGTATCCTTGAGCCCGCCGCCCTGGCTCGAATTCACCACCAGCGAGCCGTCGCGCAGGGCGACCCGGGTCAATCCGCCCGGCACGATCCGCACGCCGTCGGCGCGGGTGAGGACGAAGGGCCGGAGATCGACATGGCGGGGCGCGACACCGCTCTCGACGAAGGTGGGGCACGTGGAAAGCGCCAGCGTCGGCTGGGCGATATAGCCCTCCGGCGTCGCTAGCAGGCGCGCCCGGAAGTCCTCGATCTGCGCCGCGCTGGCATGGGGCCCGACCAGCATGCCGTAGCCGCCGGAGCCGTGGGTCTCCTTCACCACCAGCTCGGCCAGATGGTCGAGGACGTAGCGGAGCGCCTCCGGCTCGCGGCAGCGCCAGGTCGGCACGTTCTTCAGGATCGGCTTCTCCCCGAGGAAGAAGCGGATCAGCTCCGGGATGTAGCTGTAGATCACCTTGTCGTCGGCGGCGCCGGTGCCGACCGCATTGGCCAGCGCGACGTTGCCGGCGGCATAGGCGGCGAAGAGGCCAGGCACGCCGAGGGCGGAATTGGGATTGAAGGTCAAGGGATCGATGAACTCGTCGTCGATCCGGCGATAGATCACATCGACCCGCTTCGGCCCCTGGGTCGTCCGCATATAGACGATCTCGTCCCGGACCAGGAGATCGCGCCCCTCCACCAGCTCGACGCCCATCTTGTCGGCGAGGAAGCTGTGCTCGTAATAGGCCGAGTTGTACTGGCCGGGCGTCAGCAGCGCCACGGTCGGGTCGGCGCCGGCATTGCGCGGCGCCACCGAGCGCAGCGCGGAGAGCAGCTCGTTGGCGTAGTTCTCGATCGGCGCCACGCGATGGGCGCCGAACAGCTCCGGCAACAGCCGGATCGAGATCTCCCGCCCCTCCAGCATGTAGGACACGCCGGAGGGCGTGCGGGCGTTATCTTCGAGGACGTAGAAGGATTCATCGTCGACCCGCACCACGTCGATGCCGGCGATGTGGACATAGACGCCGTGCGGCACCTCGACGCCGGCCATCTCCGGTCGATAGGCCGGGTTCTGCCAGATGAGGTCCGGCGGCACGATCCCCGCCTTCACCGCCTCCTGCTTGCCGTAGACGTCGGCGAGATAGAGGTTGAGGGTCTTGACCCTCTGCTCCAGGCCCTTCGCCAGCCGCTCCCACTCGGCGCGCGACAGCACGCGGGGCACGATGTCGTAGGGGATGATCCGCTCCTCGCCCTGGGCGTCGCCATAGACGGCGAAGGTGATGCCGCCGCGGCGGAAGAACAACTCGGCCTCAAGCCGCCGCTGCTGCAGCTGCTCCCGTGGCACCGATGCCAGCCACTGGGCGATTCTCTCGTAAGGCGCACGGATACCTCCGCCGCCCTCCGTCATTTCGTCGAAACCCATGCGCGATTCCGCCTCCCTGGCTATGCGCACCGATTATTTCTCTGCACGGCCTATGCCGCAGATATCTTCTGCAAATTCAACGCCTTGAGGCGCCATCTCTGAGACGCCGCTGCCGCTTTTTTGGGCATTTTGGCACCGGAGATCGGCAGGCGCCAAAGAAATCGGGCCCGACCGACCGGCCGGGCCCGTGAGGAGAGGATGGATAGGGGTCTTCAGGCGTCGAACGATCAGGCGGCGGGCAGACCGGTGAGATAGCCGACGGCACCGCCGAGCTTGCCGCGGGCATCGCCGTAGTTCTTCTTGATGAGCGGATCGAGCGCGGCATAGACCTTGGCGTGGAGCCCGGTCACGGTGCCGCTGGCGTCCTTCTTGATCTCCCAGTCGCCGGCATGCTGGAAGTTCGACATGATGTAGGTGAAGCCGTTCACCTCATCGACGGCGTGCAGGCCGGTCGATTCCGCGCCCGCCGGGGTCGAGAGGATGCGCGACAGCTCCCTAGTGTCCACGTTGTAGGCCCAGAGGAAGTTGTTGACGTGCATCCCGCTGTCCTCGCCGATGAAGAGGGTGCGGAGCTTCTCCGAGAACTTGAGGTTGTCCGGGTTGGCGATCTTGTCGGCATTGGCGAGGTTGCCGAGCGCGTCGGCGTCCTTCAGGTCCTCGCCCCAGACCACGCCCGCCATATCGACCGGCACCCATTCGCTGTCGATGGCGGCGCCGGTGTCGTCCTTCTGCCCGCCCTTCATGTTGAGGCCATAGACGACACCCGCCTCCAGCGCGTTGACCGAGATGCCGCCGGAACCGTCGGTCATCTGCTTGCGGACATAGCTCATCGCCGAATAGGCGACCTTGTCCTTGGCGTTGACCGTGGTCCCTTCCATCTTGGTGAAGCCGAGGCTGGCGCCCTTGAAGGCGGCGTAGCGATGGGTCTCGAGGAAGGCCGCGGCCTGCTCCTGGCCGGGGACGAACTTGACCCAGCTCGGCTTGCCGCTGAACGGAATCTTCGTATAGCTGGTGTCGTTCGGGTCCTCGCTCTTCACATCGACGATGTCGCCGACCTCGAGCTTGTCCGCGAGGGCCTTCACCTCGTCGCTGGTGGCGTGGCCGAGCTTGATCCAGGCGAGGTCGGCCGAGCCGCCGTTCTCCGCGCTCTTCTGCGCCCACTTGGCGACATAGAGCGTGCCGGCGGAGAGGTCGCGCGGCGCGTCGGCCACGAACATGAAGAGGCCGCCATTGGTGGCGTCGTCGCCCATCAGCACGGTGCGCTCGTCCGGCATGACCTGCACCAGCTCATGGGAGATGCGGCCCATGGCATAGTGCTTCTTGATCGAGCCGGTGCCGTCCGGGTTGACGGTCACCTCCGGGATGAAGTTGTAGTGATAGGGATTGGCCTTGTTCGGATCGCCGAACAGGTTCTGGCTGAAACCCTGGAACTCCTCGTTCTTGGCGAGCTTGGTCGCGTCCGGCTCGTATTCCTCGCTGGAGAGATGCGTGCCCCAGGGGCTGATGCTGGCGCCGCAGGTGATCCACAGGCCGTTCACGGGTGCGGTATCGACGTTGTGGTACTTCACCAGCGTGAGCTTGCCGGTCTGCGGATCCTGGTCGAGCGTGAGGATCGCGATCGGCGACGGGAGCTTGCCGTACATGTCGTCGCCGGCGGCGTTCTCGGTCGTGTATTCGAACTGCACCACGGCGAAGACCGGATTGCCTTTGACACCGTCGACCTTGGCGCCCTCCACTTTGATCAGGCTGGTGCCGTCCGGGCAGTCGGAGAAGAATTGCGGCTTCGTCGCCTCGGTCGAGGAGGCATCGACGATCGGCTTGCCGTTGATGTCGTAATAGCCGCCGGCGATCACCTTACCGCCCTTCCCGTCCGGCACTTCCATGCCGCTCACGAAGAAGGGCTCGTATTGCAGCTTGAACTCCTGCTCGGTGCCGTCGGCGAACTTGACCGCCATGCCGGAGCCGACCGTGGTCGTGGACATGGCCGCTGGATTGTCGAGGCCCGGCGCCGCCATGGAGACGAAGCGCACCGAGGCGATCGCCGCGGCGGCACCTGCGGGCTTGGCAAACACGAAGGCCGAGCCGGCGAGCGGGAGGATCGGCGCGCCGGCGATGATCTTCAGCGCCTGGCGGCGGGATGTCCGGGGGGTGTCGATGGTGTTCGGCATGGCTTGTTCTCCCTGATTGGCGGGCTCATCGAGCGCGGGAAACCGCGGCGCGGGGCAGAGACTCGAAGCGCGGCCGCCAAGCGGCGCGCATGCCGGACAGTAAGTTGACTCGGTGACGGGAATACTGAGGCGCCGTGACGGAACGATGTCAGCGCCGGAGATCGCGATTCAGTGCGGCTGCAGCACGCCTTCGCGGATGGTGACGATACGATCCATGCGCTTCGCGATGTCGAGGTTGTGGGTGGCGATCAGCGCGGCGACGCCGAAGCCGCGCACCAGCTCCGAGAGCATGGCGAAGACGTCGTCCGCCGTGTGGAGGTCGAGATTGCCGGTGGGCTCGTCCGCCAGCAGGATTCGCGGCTTGTTGGCGAGGGCGCGGGCGACGGCGACACGCTGCTGCTCGCCGCCGGAGAGCTTGCCGGGCCGGTGCTCCAGCCGGCCCTTGAGCCCGACTCGCTCCAGCAGCTCGACAGCGCGCGGTCGTGCGGCGGCGCGGGACTTGCCGGCGATCATCTGTGGGATGACGACGTTCTCCAAAGCGGAGAATTCGGGTAGCAGGTGGTGGTACTGATAGACGAAGCCCATCGCCCCGCGGCGGAGCGCGGTGCGGCGGTCGTCGGACATGCCGCGGCTGGACTGGCCGGCCACGATCACCTCGCCGCTGAGCGGCTTCTCCAGCATGCCCGTGATGTGCAGCAGCGTCGA
>DATKNM010000163.1:0-2283 GCA_035541335.1 Binatia bacterium | reverse complement strand
TCGAGCTCTACCAGAACGAATACGAGATCGGCTTCCCGGTGGAGGAACGTCCCGCCGGCCGGCCGCGCAAGAAGACCGCGCTCTACGACAGGCTCAAGGCGAAAGGCGCCTTCTTCGGCGCCCGCGGCGGCTGGGAGCGCGCGGCCTATTTCCCGCGCAAGCCGGAGGAGGCGAAGCAGAAGCTCTCCTTCCACCGCGCCGAGATGAGCTGGTTCGCGCCCGTCGCCGCCGAATGCAAGGCGGTCAACGAGCGCGTCGGCATCATGGATCTCGGCGGCTTCACCAAGTACTGGCTGAGCGGCCCCGGCGCCGAGGCCTGGCTCGACCGCATCATCTGCGGTGCGCTGCCGAAGCCGGGCCGCGTCAGCCTCGCCTATGCGCTCACCGAGCGCGGCACCATTCTTTCCGAGTTCACCATCACCCGGGTCGCGGCGGACCGCTTCTACCTGCTGTCCGCCGGCTCGGCCCTCTGGCACGATACCGACTGGCTGGAGGCGCATCTGCCGAAGGACGGTTCTGTGAAGCTCGAAGAATCCAGCGCCGCCGGCTCGTCGCTGGTGATCGCCGGGCCGAAGAGCCGCGAGCTGCTGGCGAAGCTGACCGACGCCGATCTCTCCAACGCCGCCTTCCCTTGGCCGAGTGCCAAAGAGATCACGGTCGCGGGCAAGAAGGTCCTGGCGCTCCGCGTCAACTATGTCGGCGAGCTCGGCTGGGAGCTGCATGTGCCGATGGCCGACCTCGTCCATATCTATGATGCGGTCTGGAAGGCGGGCGAACCGCTGGGCATCGCCGATTTCGGCATGTACGCCATGGACAGCCTGCGTCTCGAAAAGGGCTACCGCTCCTGGAAGCAGGACATCACCCATGAATACACGCCGTTCGACGCCGGCCTCGAACGCTTCGTCAGGCTGGAGAAGGGCGACTTCATCGGCAAGGCGGCGCTGCTGGAGCGCCATGGCAAGGGCGAGGTCGAGCGCTTCGTGCCGCTGATCGTCGATACGCCGACCGCCGACGCGCTCACCTGCTCGATCGTGTTCGACGGCGCCACCCAGGTCGGCATCGTCGGCTCCGGCGGCTACGGCCACCGCATCGGCAAGAGCATCGCGCTCGCTTATGTGCGCAAGGACCTGGCGACGCCGGGCTCCAGGCTGGAGATCGAGATCATCGGCAAGCGCTATCCGGCGACGGTGGCGCAGGAACCGATCTACGATCCCAAGAACGAGAGGCTGCGGGCGTGATGCGTCTGATGCCTCGCAAGGACGCTGCCTCATTCTCGGTCGTCATGCCCGGCTTTAGGCCGGGCATCTACGAGTTTGCCGGCCCTGAACTCGTGGATGCCCGGGCCAAGCCCGGGCATGACGACCGAGTTGAAACCTGCCGCCAGAGACTCGCATCATGACTCTTCCCAGCAAGGCCCGCGTCGTCATCGTCGGCGGCGGCATCGTCGGCTGCTCGATCGCCTATCATCTCGGCAAGCTCGGCTGGAGCGACACCGTCCTCTTGGAGCGGAAGAAGCTGACCAGCGGCACGACCTGGCATGCCGCGGGGCTGGTGCGGGCATCGCTCTATACCGAGAATCTCACCAAGCTCGCCAAGTACACGGTCGACCTCTACACCGGCCTCGAGGCCGAGACCGGCCAGGCGACCGGCTTCGTGCAGCCGGGCTCGCTCTCGATCGCGACCAACGCGGAGCGGTTCGAGGAGCTGCTGCGCGGCATGGACATGCTGCACGCCTTCGACGTGCCGGCGGAGCGGGTCACTGTACAGCAAGTGCAGGAGAAATGGCCGCTGATGAACGTCTCCGACGTGCTCGGCGGCGTGTTCTATCCCAAGGACGGGAAGTGCAATCCGGCGGATACGACCATGGCGCTGGCGCGCGGCGCGCGGCTGAAGGGCGTCAAGATCTTCGAGGACGTGAAGGTCGAGGAGATCCTGGTCGAGAACGGGCGCGCCGTGGGCGTGCGCACGCCGGGCGGCACGATCAAGGCCGACTATGTGGTCTGTGCCGCGGGCATGTGGTCGCGGGAGATCGGCGCCAAACTCGGCGTCAACATCCCGCTCCATGCCTGCGAGCATTTCTACATCGTGACCGAGCCGATGGAGGGCATGACCGCGAACCTCCCGGTCATGCGCGATATGGATGCCTGCGCCTATTACAAGGAGGATGCCGGCAAGCTGCTCTTGGGCGCCTTCGAGCCCAAGGCCAAGCCCTGGGGCATGGACGGCATCCGCGAGGACTTCGCCTTCGACGAGCTCCCCGAGGATTTCGACCACTTCCAGCCG
>DATKNM010000162.1:0-2452 GCA_035541335.1 Binatia bacterium | reverse complement strand
TGGCCCGGCGTCACGGCGTCACCGGCGCCGATCCGGTCCTGGCTGCGATGACGGCGATGCTGGCGGAAATTGCCGCCGAGGCGACGGCCTGACGCGCCTATCCTGAAGCGCCTACTCGAACTCCACCTCGCCGATCACATCCCGCATCAGCCTGGGGCTGACTTCTCGATGCAGGCGTTCGGCGGCATCGACCAGGTCGAGTTCCGATTCTATCTCTTGCCGCGTATCTTGCGCGGCGCCTTGCAGCGCCAACAGATCGCTGATCGCGCCCAAGGCGCGGCTGAATCTCCGTTTCATGCTTCCTCTTGAGTCTCGCGCCCACCGCAATGGGCGCGGCCGGGCGTGCTATTCGCCGTTCGCCGCCATGACGCCGTCGGTCAGCACCGGGATCTGGCGCTCCGCCTGGCTCTTCTCAGCCACCGGCGCAACGAGGGCCAGGAGCACGGCCGCGATCATCAATCCCGCGGCGATGCGAGCCCGACCGATGTTTTCCTGATAGCTGTCCATGGCGCGTCTCCGGAGATCTTCCGAACGGCCCCGGCCGAAAAGCCGGTGACCGATACGTAGTCCAACTTTCCCCGCCGGCCATGCTGCAATGCGTCAAAGGAGTCCTGACGATTTTGCATGGGTCGGCGGGCAGTCTCTGCGGCTCCAACAGACCTGCAGATGGGCGCGGCCGAGCGCTTTGAGAACGGTCGGGACGCGAAATGGACTGTTCAGCCGGACGAAAGGGTGAGCGTCGTCACTCCACCGCCGTCAGCGGCCCATAGGTCTCGGGCCGGCGGTCGCGGAAGAACTGCCATGTGTTCCGGACCTCGCGGATCATGTCCATGTTCATGTCGTGGACAATGAGCTCGTCCTTGTCCCGGCTGGCGATCGCCTCGATCACCCCCCGCGGATTGACGAAATAGCTCTGGCCGTAGAACTCGCCGATGTTCCAGGGCGCTTCCTTGCCGATCCGGTTGACGGCACCGATATAGACGCCGTTGGCGACCGCCGAGGCCGGCTGCTCCAGCTTCCAGAGGTGCTCGGAAAGGCCGGCGACCGTCGCCGAGGGGTTGACGATGTACTCCGCGCCGTTGAGCGCGAGGGCGCGCCAGCCCTCCGGGAAGTGCCGGTCGTAGCAGATATAGACTCCGAGCTTGCAATAGCGGGTCTTGTAGACCGGATACTCGGTGTTGCCCGGCTTGAAGAAGAACTTCTCCCAGAAGCCGGCGACCTGCGGGATATGCGTCTTTCGGGTCTTGCCGAGATAGGTGCCGTCGGCATCGATCACCGCGGCGGTGTTGTAATAGACCCCGGTCATCGCCTCCTCGTAGATCGGCACCACGATCACCATGCGGTGCTTCTTCGCGAGGTCCTGCATCAGCCGGGTGGTCGGCCCGTCGGGGATCGCCTCGGCGGCGGCGTACCACTTGGCGTCCTGGCTGGGGCAGAAATAGGGCTGGGTGAACACCTCCTGGAAGCAGAGCACCTGCACGCCCTGCTTGCCCGCTTCCTCGATCAGCGGCAGATGCGCGTCCAGCATCGCCTTCCGGATCTCCTCCGGCGATTTCTCGGTCGGCGCCTTCAGGCCCATCTGGATCAAGCCGCCGCGCAGCATCGCCATGATCGTTTCTCCCCTATGGCCAATGGCCTGTGATCTGTTGCCGTTGTGGCCATGATGGCCGGTTCCGCCGGCGTTTCGCAACGGTCTGAAGGTGGCAGGAGCAGGCCTTGTGGCGGTCGGCCTCGCTGCCCATTTGAGCGCCATGCCCTACGATTCAGTTGAACATTCCGACCAAGCCCGGCAGCCCGATGAGTTGCTGGATCCTTATTCCGCCCGCGTCGCCCACGCATTCGAGACCGTGGGACCGGCGGTCGTGCACATTCTGGCGCAAGGCGGCGGGCCGGGCGGCCAGCGCGGCGGCGGCGGCACCGGCTCCGGCGTCCTCTTCGCGCCGGACGGCTATCTCTTGACCAACAGCCACGTGGTTTCCGGCGCGACGCGATTGAGCGGCAGCCTGACCGACGGCCGCCAGTTCGAGGCCCAGCTGATCGGCGACGATCCCGCGACCGATCTCGCGGTGCTGCGCCTGCAGGGCGCCGGCCTACCGCATGCCGCCTTCGGCAGCTCGGCGAAGTTGCGCGTCGGCCAGCTCGTGGTGGCGATCGGCAATCCGCTCGGCTTCCACGCGACGGTCACCGCCGGCATCGTCAGCGCGCTCGGGCGGAGCCTCCGCTCCCCGAGCGGCCGCCTGATCGAGAGCGTGATCCAGACCGATGCGGCGCTCAATCCCGGCAATTCCGGCGGCGCCCTCACGGACGGGCTGGGCCGCGTCGTCGGCATCAACACGGCGATGATCGGCGGCGCCCAGGGCCTGTGCTTTGCGATCGGCATCGACACCGCGATCGACGTCACCACGCGCCTGATGCGCGACGGCCGCGTGCGTCGCAGCCGGCTCGGGCTCTC
>DATKNM010000161.1:0-6119 GCA_035541335.1 Binatia bacterium | reverse complement strand
CGCAACGGAGCGTAACATGACGCGAAGCGACCGTGGCCCGGACTAGGCGACCTGGACTAGATTGCTCGGTCGGTTGCTGAAATTGGCCGAACCGACTGAAACGAGACTGGCGCGCCCGAAGAGATTCGAACTCCTAACCTTCTGATCCGTAGTCAGATGCTCTATCCAATTGAGCTACGGGCGCATCCTGTTGGCGGGTCCGGGGAAGAAAGGACCGCCGGGGCGATACGGCGGGGCCGTTCGCGGGGGCGGAAACTATAGATTCGGCTCCGGCTAGGCAAGCCCAAAGCCCGGCGGAAAAGCCGGGCCGGGCCGGGCAAAACGCCGCTATCCCGGAGCGATCCCAGGCGGATCACTCGGCGGCTCGCCCCTCCATCTTGCCGCCCTTGGCCACCAGCCCTCAAACACCGCTCCGGATTAGGCCCAATACCGTGTTCCCGGGGTCACGGGCCCTGGCAGAACGGACACAGTCCAGGGGAATCCAGCTTGAGGGTGGTATGGCACCCCGATAAGATGCCGCCCTGCTGCCGCGGCTAGAGGGGAACGGCGGTTCGGGACAGGGCCTGCCGTTCGGATGCCCGGGGTACAAACCGGGGGCTGTAAACCGGGGCGGACACCGGTAAAGCAGTTGATTCTTATAAGAAAAACTGCGAAGAACGGACGAACAGGAAGGGTGGGCGGCTTGTCCCGGCCGCATTAAGGGGTTCTGGTCAGTCATGATGGGATTCGGGAAGTTTGCGGTCGTTTCCGCCGCTCTGGTGCTGTTGAGCGCCTGCGAGTTCGCCGACAACGCCGTCAAGCCATCCGTGACCGGCCAGCCGGTTTCCGGTGCCTCCAAGACTGCCGCCACCACGCCCCCCGCCGGCCTCGGGGTGATCCACAATTCCGACGGATCGATCACCGTCCCGCCGCTGGATAATTCCAAGCCCGACCAGCCGACCGGCACCGCCGTCGGGCAGAAGGTGGTCGAGCTCAAGGCCGATCTCGCCAAGCTGCAGGGCGACCTCGGCGCCCAGACCGCCAAGCAGCAGCAGATCCATGCCGACATCGAATCGAACGCCGCCACCTACCAGGCGATCACCGGCGCCATCTCCGGCAAGCTCCAGGTCGGCACCACCCCGGGCAATCCCGGCCTCGTGCAGGCCTGGCAGACCGCCCAGGGCAACCTGGACGCCGTCGAGGCCGATATCGGCCAGATGAACGGCCTTTCCAACGAGGTCGCCGGCAACGCCGCCTCGATCGCCTATATCCAGGATTCGGTGCGCGCCGCCTTCGGCGTCTCCGGCGCGGTCGATGAGGACCATCGCCAGCTCCGCATCCTCCAGGACCAGGCGGCGCAGACCAACGTCAACGTGGATCGCCTGCTGAGCCAGATCTCCCAGGACGTCGCGCGCCAGAACGAGTTCCTCGGCACCGAGCGCAGCAACTTGACCTCGCTCGCCGGCGCCGTCGCCCGCGGCGAGTTCCTGGGCTCGACCCTCGCCAGCCGCACGATCCCGGCGCCGGTCCAGCCGACCCTGCCGCCCGGCGCCGGCGCCGCCAACGGCCGCCCGCTGGTCGTCATCCGCTTCGACCGGCCGAACGTGAATTACGAGCAGGCGCTCTACCAGGCCGCCAGCAAGGCGCTGGAAGTCCGCCCCAACGCCGCCTTCGACGTGGTCGGCGTGGCGCCGGCCGGCGGTGGCCAGGCGCAGGCCGCCTTGAACGGCGACATCGCGCGGACCAATGCCGACCGCGTGGTCCGCTCGCTGCTCGGCATGGGTCTGCCAGCAGACCGGATCAGCGCCAGCCAGTCCAGCGACCCCAGCATCCAGGCCAACGAAGTCCGCATCTTCGTCCGCTGAGACGGATCGGGTCACAATAGGGTCATCCCCGCCCGGAGACCTCAGGGGAACCTGGGGGCACTCAGCCCGTTTGGCTATCGGCTTCATCCGGCGCGAGCCCTCCGACGTAGTATCATCGACATCAGCCGGAACCGCGTGGCGACCGCCACCGGATGACGGCCTGACGCGATGGTGGGGTGCGACGATGATCCGGCATCTGTTCCGCGTTCTGATCCTGGCGGTCGGCCTCTGTGCCGCCGCGCTTCCCGCCCTCGCTCAGGGCAATGCGGTACCCGCCGATCCGCCCTCCCAACTGGCGATGCACGACCAGCAGGCGATCCGCCAGGTGATCGAGGCGCAGCTCACCGCCTTCCAGCATGACGACGGCAGCAAGGCCTTCGGCTACGCGACGCCGGCGATCCAGCAGAAGTTCGGCGATGCCGCCAACTTCATGGCCATGGTGAAGTCCGGTTATCCGGCGGTCTATCGGCCGCGCTCGGTCGCCTTCGACAAGCTGGTGGATACCGAGTTCGGGCCGGACCAGATCCTGCAGGTGATCGGGCCGGACGGCGTCGCCTACACCGCCCACTACATCATGCAGAAGCAGCCCGACGGCAGCTGGATGATCAACGGCTGCTATCTCACCCGCGGCACCGACCAGAACGTCTGATCAGACTTCGATCCGGGCGCCGAGCTCGATGACCCTGCCGGCGGGCAAACGGAAATAATCTGCGGCGCTGGTCTCGGTGTAGGACATCACGATGAAGAGCCAGAGCCGCCAGGCCATCATCCGCGACTTCGAGGCGCGGGCGATGATGCGCTCGCGGCCGATGAAGAACGAGATCTGCTGCGGGTCGAGCTCCAGCCCCGCCTTCGCCGCGGCGCGCAGGGTCGAGCCGATATCGGGCTCGTCCACGAAGCCGTAGCGTGCGATCAGGCGCCAGAAACCGCGGCCGAGCTCGCGCACCTCGACCCGCTCCTCCTCCGGCACGAACGGCACCTCCACCGTCGTGAGGCTGGTCAGCACGATCCGCTCGTGGAGGATCCGGTTGTGCCGCATGTTGTGCAGCAGCGAGAACGGCACCCTCTGCGCGTCGCCGGTCAGGAACAAGGCGGTGCCGGGGACGCGGGTCAGGTGCCGTTCGGAGAGCGCCGCAAGGAACTCCTCCTCGGTCAGCGCAGACTGGCCGACCGTGCGGTTGACCAGGTTGCGACCGCGCATCCAGGTCGCCATCACCAGGAACACGACGCCGCCCAACACCAACGGAAACCAGCCGCCCTCCGGAATCTTCAGCAGGCTCGAGGCCAGCAGCGTGCCCTCGGTGAGGATAATGAGGCCGAAGGCCGCCACCGACTTCCAGAGCGGCCACCGCCAGTGCCAGCGCGAGACCAGGAAGGCGACGCCGGTGTTGATGATCATGGTGCCGGTGACGGCGATGCCGTAGGCGCTGGCCAGCGCGCCGGACGACTTGAACCCGATCACCAGGAGGATCACGCAGATCATCAGCAGGTAGTTGAGGTGCGGCGCGTAGATCTGTCCGTGATGCGCAGCGGAGGTGTGGCGGATCAGCAGCCGCGGGCACATGCCGAGCCGCATCGCCTGCCAGCCCAGCGAGAAGGCGCCGGAGATCACGGCCTGCGAGGCGATCACGGTCGCGACGGTGGCGAGCAGGACCAGCGGCAGCAGCAGCCAGGAAGGCGCCAGCAGGAAGAACGGGCCGTTGACGGTCGCCGGATTGGCGAGCACCAGCGCCCCCTGGCCGAAATAGTTCAGCATCGAAGCCGGCAGCACAATGCTGAACCAGGAGACCTGGATCGGCTTCCGGCCGAAATGGCCGAGATCGGCGTAGAGCGCCTCGCCGCCGGTGACCGCCAGCAGCACCGAACCCAGCACGACCAGCGTGATTCCGGCATGCTCGACGATGAAGCGGACGGCGTAGATCGGGTTGATCGCCAGCAAGACCGTCGGCATGCGGACGATCTGGGTGAGGCCGAGCACGGCCAGCGTGCCGAACCAGAGCAGCATGATCGGGCCGAACAGGCGGCCGACCGCGCCGCTGCCGTGGGACTGCACGGCGAAGAGTCCGATCACGATCAGGATCGTCAGCGGGATCACGTAATGCGCGAGGCCCGGCGCCTTCAGCTCCAGGCCCTCGATCGCCGACAGCACCGAGATCGCCGGCGTGATCACGGAGTCGCCGAGAAACAGGGCCGCTCCGGCGACGCCCAGCATCAGCAGCAGATGGCGGGCACGCGCCGCCTTCGCCTTCTGCAAAGCGAGGGCCACCAGGGCCAGCATTCCGCCCTGGCCCTGGTTGTCGGCCCTGAGGATGAGACTCGCATACTTGAAGCTGACGACGATGGTGACGACCCAGAACATCAGCGACAGCAGGCCGGCGACCGAGTGCCATTGCGGCGCGTCGCCGGAGGCGAGCACGCTCTCGCGAAAGGCATAGATCGGGCTGGTGCCGATATCGCCGTAGACCACGCCCAGCGCCGCCAAGGCGAGGCCGGAGAGCTTGGTGTGGGATTTCGGCCCCGCCGCGGCGGTCGTTAAAGCAGTTTGTTGCATCGGTCTCGCTCTGAAGAGGCGATCTTGCTCTAGATCTCGACCCGCGCGCCGAGCTCGATGATCCGGCCGGCAGGCAGGCGGAAATAGTCGGAGGCACTGGTCTCGTTGTGCGACAGCAGGATGAAGAGCCAGCGGCGCCAACCCGACATCTGGGAACGCGCATGGGCGACGATCCGTTCGCGCCCGAGGAAGAATGAGATCTGCTGCGGATCGAGCTGGAGGCCGAAGCGCTTGGCGCCGCGGAGCGCCACGCCGATGTCCGGCGTCTCATAGAAGCCGAAGCGGCAGATCAGGCGGTAGAACCCGCGGCCGAGGTCCTTCACCGTCACCCGCTCGACGTCGGGCACCACCGGCACCTCCTCGGTCAGGATGCTGGTCAGGATCACCCGCTGGTGCAGGACCTGGTTGTGCCGCATGTTGTGCAGCAGGGAGAACGGCACGCGGTGCGGATCGCCGGTGAGGAAGAGAGCGGTCCCCGGCACGCGCGAGAGATGCCGCTCGGAGAGCGCCGCCAGGAACTCGTCCTCGGTCAGCGAGGACTGGCCCTGGCGCCGCGCCAGCAGGGCCCGGCCCGACATCCAGGTCGAGAGCACGAAGAAGATGGCGGCGCCCATGACCAGCGGGAACCAGCCGCCGGAGCCGACCTTCAGCAGGCTCGCCGAGAAGAACGAGAGCTCGACCACCAGGATGCCGCCGAAGATGAGGCTGGCCTTCATGCGACTCCAGTTCCAGTGGCTCTGCACCACCATGTAGCCGACCACGGTGTCGATCATCATGGTGCCGGTGACGGCAATGCCATAGGCGCTGGCGAGACCGCTCGACGACCGGAAGCCGAGGATCAGCAGCGCGACGCAGACCATCAGGATCCAGTTCATCTGCGGCACGTAGATCTGGCCGACCTGGTGCTCGGAAGTATGCTCGATCCAGAGCCGCGGCGAGACGCCGAGGCGCATCGCCTGCCAGCTCAGCGAGAAAGCGCCGGAGATCACGGCCTGCGAGGCGATGATGGTGGCGCAGGTCGCGAGCACGATCAGCGGATAGAGCGCCCAGGCCGGCGCCAGCAGATAGAACGGATTCTTGATCGCGGTCGGGTCCGCCAGCACCAGCGCGCCCTGGCCGAAATAGTTCAGCACCAGAGCCGGCAGCACCATGGAGAACCAGGAGGTCTGGATCGGCTTCCGGCCGAAATGGCCGAGGTCGGCGTAGAGCGCCTCGGCGCCAGTGATCGCCAGCAGCACCGAGCCCAGCACCGGGAAGGCGACCGTCGCGTGCTCGATGAGGAATCGAATGCCGTAATAGGGCAGCAGCGCGACGAGGATGCCGGGATTGAAGACGATGCCGCCGATGCCGAGGATCGCGAGGCAGGCGAACCACAGGCACATGACCGGGCCGAACAGGTTGCCGACCGAGCCGGTGCCCCGGCTCTGCACCAGGAACAGCAGGATCACGATGATGAGGGTGATAGGAACCACGTAATGCTGCAGCGCCGGCTCGGCGACGGTGAGGCCTTCCACCGCCGAGAGGACCGAGATCGCCGGCGTGATCATGCCGTCGCCGATGAAGAGAGCGGCGCCGATCATGCCCAGCGTGAAGAGGAGCTTGCGCCGCCCCATGTTGCGGGCGCGCTGCAGCGCGAGCGCGATCAGCGCCAGCATGCCGCCCTGCCCCTGGTTGTCGGCCCTCAGGATCAGCAGCGCGTACTTGCCGCTGACGATGATCATGAC
>DATKNM010000160.1:0-5633 GCA_035541335.1 Binatia bacterium | reverse complement strand
GCCCTTCGCCTCCTGGCGCTCCTGGTCCATCGCGGTCACGAACATCACCGGGATGTCCTTGGTGAAGGGATTGGCCTTCAGCCGGTCGCAGATCTCGTAGCCGTCCATGCCCGGCATCATGATGTCGAGGATGATGAGGTCCGGTTCTTCGGAGGCGGCGAGGTTGAGCGCGTCAGGCCCGTTGGTCGCGGTGACCACGTTGTAGACCTCGCGCAGGACCACGTTCAGGATCGCCAGATTGGTGGGCGAATCGTCGACCACCAAGATCAGTTCCTTTTCCCTGGTCATGCCACGTGATACTCTCCCAAGCGCCGTCGGGCCCCCCTCGACAGGTGATTTGTATCATCTTCCGCGCGGATGCGAAACCGCCTGGCCTCGCCGCCGGGCCAGACCGTCGGCCGAGGATTCGAAACCGCCCGTTGCGCGAGTCGAAATGGCGAAATATCCCGGCCGATTTCCCACATGCCAGCGGGCCTTCGGAGCCGCCGATCTCGCGGCCGCAAGCAAGCACGTGCGCGAAGCGGCGCGCCCGTCGCGGCTGACAATGACCTCCCGTCAATGACCGAGGGATCCGCTGTCGCGCGCGAGGCGCGTGCCCTGCCGGGCCGCAAGCCCGGACATCGACTGCGGTATGTCGGCGCCATCCTGCATCAGGCGATCCGCGAGCACAGCGTGCTGATCGCGCTCGTGGGGCTGCATCTCGGGGTGGCGGCGGCCATGCCGGCGATGCTCGGCCGTGCACTGATCTTCCGGTTCTCGCTGGTCGACGGGTACATCTTTCTAGGCATCATCGGACTTTGGGTCATACTGATTGCCGCGGTGGCCGATGTCGTGCTCGCTGCGCTGCGGGCGCGGACACCGCACCCGCTCGGTTTCGCGTGGCGACGCATCGCGGACCACCACCTGCGTGCCGCCCGGCTGGCCGGCGGGTTGGTGGTGCTGATCCTGCTTCCTCCGTTCGCCGTCAGCTTCGGCTTCCTCGAGGCGCTGATTCCGGTGCTCCACAAGTTCACATGGGATCCCACCTTCGCCACCTGGGATCGCTGGCTGCATTTCGGGCGCGCGCCCTGGGAGTGGTTGCAACCGGTGCTCGGTCATCCGCTCGCGACCTCGATCCTGAGCGCCGCCTACGCCAGCTGGTTCTTCGCGCTCTACGGAGTGATGTTTTGGCAGGCCTTCTCGGAGCGCGATCCCGTGCTGCGCATGCAGTACTTCCTCTCCTCGATTCTGGTCTGGGCGATCGTCGGAAATTTCGGCGGGACGCTGCTCTCTTCGGCGGGCCCGATCTACTACGGCCGGGTGACGGGCCTCCCCGATCCCTATCTTCCGCTCGTCAACTACCTGCATGCGGCGAGCCTGGAATGGCCGAACTTCACGCTCTCGCTGCAGGAGCGGTTGTGGCAGGTCTATCTTGAAAATGGTCGCGACGGGGTCATCAACGGCAACGTGACGGCGATGCCGAGCCTGCACGTCGCGGTTGCCTTCAACCTGTTTCTGGTGGGCCGGGCGACGCACCGCATCCTCGGACTCGTACTCGGCCTCTTCGCACTGGTGATCCTGATCGCGACGGTGCATCTCGGCTGGCACTACGCCATCGACGGCTATGCAGGCATCCTCGGCACGCTCGTGATCTGGTGGGCCTGCGGGAAGTTGCTGCGCTGGCCGCCGCTCGGCCGATGGCTCTGGGGGTCGCGCTTCATCGAACTCGCCCGCGAGTCCGAGGGGCGCGAGCCAGGACGCCGCGAACCGGAACGGGTGATCCGCGGCGAAGTCTGAGCGGGATCAATCACGCCATGGCGGTGCGTTTCGCTCGCCGACCACGCGAAGCAAATCGCTTAATCCTCCGGTAACCTTGAATAAAACTGTCGTGGCCTTGCGGCTATTCGGCAAAAAAGCTATGAAGGGTGGGGACATTGTTCCGCCGTCGGGGGCCAGAATCGCCGGGTGCCGCCGGGCGGTCTTTGATTCGCAGATGGGCGACCAGAGGAAACAGTATCGATGTCGAAGATTCGCAAATTCCTGAAGTCCGACCTCGCCGCGACAGCGATCGAGTACGGGCTGATCGCCGCTCTGATCTCGATCGTGATCATCGCGGCGCTGCAGCTGACCGGCAACAGCCTGAAGCTGGTGTTCAACAACGTCGGTTCCACGCTGAGCTCCGCCGCCGCCAACTGACGCGACGGAGCGGGCCATGTCCAAGGCGCGGCCCTTGCCTGTACTTGACAGGTTCGGCCGCGCAGAGGCGGGCGCCACGGCGATCGAATACGCCCTCATCGCCGCGCTCATCAGCATCTTCATCATCGGCTCCCTGCTGCTGACCGGCGGCGGTATGAGCCTCACCTACAACGTGCTGACCAACGCCATGCTCGGGGTGTTCGGAAATTAGTGGGCGCCGGACAGCAGGCGCCTTGCACTGCCGGCGCGGGACGCTTCCTGAATGACGGAGATCTGGCCAGCAGGGGCCGCGATGCCGGGCTTGGCTCTCGGGCTGGAACTGGCATTTGCCGCCGCCATGTTGATCGCCGCCGGCTGTGACATCGCCTGGCGCCGTCTCCCCAACTGGCTGACCGCCGGCGTCGCCCTCGGTTACCTCCCTTGGGCCTGGGCGGTCGGGATCGGCTGGACCGGAATCGCCGTCGCAGTGGCAGTCGGCGCCGTCGTTCTCGGCGTCGGTTTCGGGCTCTTCGCCGCCGGCGTGATCGGCGGCGGCGATGCGAAGCTCGCGGCCGCGGTCGCGCTCTGGATCGGCCTCTCCCCAGGATTCATTTTCGAGCTCATCCGTTTCTTCCTCGTCATGTCGCTCGCCGGCGGAATCCTCGCCGTGATCGTCCTCGCCGGCCGGGCTCTTGCCCCGGGCCGGCCGCAGCGACCCTTGCCCTATGGTGTGGCCATCGCTGCCGCCGCCCTCGATTTCTGGCTCCGGCACAGTCATGCCGTTTGTTGGGCGACAGGATGCTAACGTTCCGCGCAAATTCCTAAATAAGCGACGCTGCCCAAAGGGTTAACGACTGTGACAGCGCCCGGGGCAGTGGCTGATCCACGGTCATCCTGCGGCGCAACATCGCTCCGAATCTATGGTTAACTTGTGCGAGCAATCGACGCTAGGCCTTTGATTTCGGATTAGGAATTGCAACCAGCCACTAGCAAATTCTTTAACAATCCGCGATACTGTCTCACGCTTGGCCTGGATCGGGGGTGATTCGGGGCGTCGCCTTGGGCCATGCGAGGGAGGGGACCCATTATGCGGCCAATAGTAATAGTATTGATCGTCCTTGCTCTCGGGACGGGATTGATTGCGGCCGTCCTGGTTCGGAGTTTCCTCGCTTCCCATCAAGCGCCGGAGCAGGCGGCCAATCAGGGCGCCGCGGTGAATACCCAGAACGTGCTGGTGGCCGCGCGGGACATCACACCCGGTACTGTGGTCGGCCCGGACGATATCCGGTGGGAACCCTGGCCCCAGAACCTGCTCAATGACCGCTTTGTGACCCAGCCGGCGGCCGGCCAGCAGCAGCCGGAGGGGACGACCGACCCGCGCCAGGATTTCCTCGATCACATCGCCCGCCGCTCCATCATGTCCGGCGAGCCGATGAGCCGTGAGATGGTGATCAAGCAGGGCGACCGTAGCGTCACCTCGGCCGCCATCGCGCCCGGAATGCGGGCGGTGACCATCAACGTGACGCCGGCCAGCGGCGTCGCGGGACTGATCCTGCCCGGCGATCACGTCGATGTCGTGATGAACGCCTCGGTCCGCGATCTCGCCCAATTGACGGGATGGAAGGACGTGATCGTCCGCTACACATCGGAAACGATCATGAAGGACGTGCGGGTGGTGGCGATCAACCAGAAGCTCGCGCATGACGCCAAGGAAGGCGTCGCCGAGATCGGCAACCTCGCCACCCTGGAGGTGACGCCGGCCCAGGCCGAGCGCCTGTTCGTCTCGCAGCAGCTCGGCCAGCTCAGCCTGATCTTGCGCAGCATGGTGGCCGGACCCAAGGACAACGAACGGCAGCAGACCTTCACCATGGATATCCGGGCTTCGAAGGCGCTCTCGTCTCTGGTCGCGCTGGATCTCGGTGAGGACCAGAACGAGATGCCGGCCGACGCCCAGCAGGCGGTTGCGATGGCCAAGGAACGCGCCAAGAAGAAAGCCGAGGTCAAGATTAATCGAGGCGGCGCGGTCGCCATACAGAAGTTCGGCCAGTAAGCATGCACAAGCATATTTTCGCTGCCCTGGTCCTCGCGGTCGCAGCCGTTGTCTCGACCGGTTCCGGCAGCCTGGCGCAGACCGTGACGACGGTGCCCTCCGGTGAAGCGGCCCCCGGGCCCTATGCCGCCCTGGTGAAGTCGCTCTCCGGCACGCCCGACGAGGTCGTGCCGCTGACCCTGAACAAGACCCTGGAGCTCAGGCTGCCGAACGCGGTCCGCGACGTGATCGTCGGCAACCCGACGATCGCCGACGTGGTGGTCCGCTCACCGACCCAGCTCTTCCTGGTCGGCAAGACCGTCGGCAACACCAACGTCTTCCTGCTGGACGCCCAGGGCAAGATCATCGAGCGCTTCGAGATCAACGTGCATCCCGACACCGATTCCGTGAAGCAGGTGCTGGCCCAGCTGCTGCCCGGCGAGCCGATCGACGTCTCGGGGGCGGGTGATTCGATCGTGCTCACCGGCTCGGTCAGCTCCGACGGCATCGTCAAGCGCGCCACCGAGATCGCCCGGCGCTTCGTCGATGAGGACGCCAAGATCGTCAACATGCTGCGGGTCGCCAACGAGCAGCAGGTGATGCTGCGCGTCAGGGTCGCCGAGGTGGACAAGTCCGCGCTGAAGAACGTCGGCATCGACTGGAACCTGCAAAACGTCTCGGTCGGCGGCGGTGCAGTCAACTTCTTCCTGCCGGGCGTCTCGGGGTTGATCACGCCGCCGGCGACGATCGCCGGCTCGGCCACCAACCTCGGCCCGATCGGATCGCTCGACGCGACCTTGAGCCTGCTCGAGCAGCAGAACATGGCGCGGAGCCTCGCCGAGCCCAACCTGGTCACCGTTTCCGGCGAGGTGGCGAACATCCTGGTCGGCGGCGAAACGCCGATCCCGACCGCGCAGGACAACGGCAACATCACGGTCGAATTCAAGCCGTTCGGCGTCGCGCTGTCCTTCCTGCCGGTGGTGCTCGATTCCGGGCGCATCAGCCTGAAGATCGGCACCGAGGTGAGCTCGCTCGACAGCACCAACCAGGTGACGCTCTGCGCCGGCTGCAGCCCGGTCTCCGGGTTGAAGGTGCGGCGGGCGAATTCCGTGGTCGAGCTGGCGAGCGGCGGCAGCCTGATGATGGGCGGCCTGCTTTCGAACGACATCATCAATGGCTTGAAAGGCCTGCCCGGGCTGCAGAACATTCCGGTGCTGGGCCAGCTGTTCCGTTCCGAAGCCTTCCAACACAACGAGACCGAGCTGGTGATCACCGTGACCGCGCTGATGGTGAAGCCGGTCTCGGCGAAGCTGCTGGCCGTGCCGACCGACGGCTTCGCGCCGGCCAGCGATCTCGACATGTATTTCCTCGGCCACCTGCAGAACATCTATGTGAAGCAGCCGGTCCCGACCGGCCGCAACGCGCCCACGCTGCAGGGCCCAATCGGCTA
>DATKNM010000159.1:0-4789 GCA_035541335.1 Binatia bacterium | reverse complement strand
GCAACACCCGCCGCGGCGCCGGCCAGGATCAGGCCGGGCTGCCGTCCGATCCCGGCGAAGCGGCCGATCGCGAACATGATGGCGGCGCCGACCTGGACGGTCGGGCCCTCGCGGCCGGTCGAGGCACCGATCGCGAGGCCGAGCATGGTGAAGACGATCTTGCCGAGAGTGACCCGAGCGCTCATCAACCGGGAGCGATGCGCCTCATCGACGCTGCGCCGGGCAGCGATCGCCTGGGGGATGCCGCTTCCTTGCGCGCCGTCGAACCAGGTCCGTGTCAGCCAGGCGACCAGGGCGAAGCCGAGCGGGGTCAGCAGCAACGGCGACCAGGGCCAGCGGGTCGCCGCCGCATGGAATGCCGCCTGGGCGAGATCGGCCCCCTTGGCGAAGCCGACGGCTGCGGCGCCTACCGCAACCGCGCCGGTCAGGAAGACCGCCCGCCGCCGCCAGACGACGGGCGAGATCAGCGCCGCCTTGGTTCTCCGCCAGCCGAGTTTCGGCTTCGACTGGTTTCCCAAAGTAGAGCCCTATCCTATTGGATTCAAACTATTCCGCGGCGCCCTGAAGTTCGCGTATCTTGCCGAGCTTCGCCCGGTTGGCGGCGGAGACGACGGCCTTCAGGCTGGCGGTGACGATGTTGGCGTTCATGCCGACGCCGAAGACCGTGCGGCCGTCCTTCAGCCTGGTCTCGAGATAGGCGACGGCATTGGCGTCGTTGCCGAGGCCGACCGAGTGCTCGCGGTAATCGATCACCTTCAGCTCGACCCCGCTGTGCTTCTTCAAGGCATCCATGAAGGCATCGATCGGGCCATTGCCCCGGCCGGTGATCTTCACCTCCGCCCCGTTCTCGCGGAGGGTCGCGGTCAGGTTCCGCACTTCGCTGGCATGGGTGTCGGTGGCGATCTGCTGATCGACGAAGCCGTAGGGCTCTTCGAGGCTGAGATACTCGTCGTTGAAGGCGCGCCAGATCATCTCGCTGGAGATCTCCTTGCCGCTCTGGTCGGCCATCTCCTGGACGATCTGGCTGAACTCCATCTGGAGCTTCCTGGGCAGGCTGAGGCCGTAGTCCTTCTCCATGATATAGGCGACGCCGCCCTTGCCGGATTGGGAATTGATGCGGATGACGGCCTCGTAGTCGCGGCCGACATCCTGCGGGTCGATCGGCAGGTAGGGGACTTCCCAGAGCCCGCTGTTCGACTGCTTCATCGCCGCGAAGCCCTTCTTGATCGCGTCCTGGTGCGAGCCGGAGAAAGCGGTGAAGACCAGGTCGCCGCCGTAGGGGTGGCGCGGATGGACCGGCAGCTGGTTGCAGTATTCGGCGGTCCGGACGAGGTCGTTGATGTCGGAAAAATCTACTTCAGGATCAACGCCCTGAGTGAAGAGAT
This sequence comes from Binatia bacterium, assembly GCA_035541335.1. Lineage (GTDB taxonomy): Bacteria > Pseudomonadota > Alphaproteobacteria > Dongiales > Dongiaceae > Dongia. The sequence goes on along the minus strand of DATKNM010000159.1, from coordinate 3,404 downwards.
TGAGGCCCAAGGTCACCAGATCGACGTTGCCGGTGCGCTCGCCGTTGCCGAACAAGGTGCCTTCGATGCGGTCGGCGCCGGCCATGACGCCGAGCTCCGCCGCAGCAACGCCGGTGCCCCGGTCGTTGTGAGGATGGAGCGAGATGATGGCGTTCTCGCGACCCTTCATCCGGCGACAGAAGTATTCGATCTGGTCGGCATAGATGTTCGGCGTCGCCATCTCGACGGTCGCCGGCAGGTTGAGGATGCAGCGGTTCTTGGGTGTCGGTTCCCAGGCCGCCATCACCGCCTCGCAGACTTCGATCGCATAGTCGATCTCGGTCCCGGTAAAGCTCTCCGGGCTGTACTGGTAGACGAACTCCGTACCGCCCGACTGCTTCTCGGCGAGCTCCCGAACCAGCGCGGCGCCGTGGACGGCGATCTCCTTGATGCCCGCCATGTCCTGGCCGAACACCACCCGGCGCTGCAGGGTCGAGGTCGAGTTGTAGACATGGACGATGGCGCGGCGGGCGCCGACCAGCGCCTCGTAGGTGCGCTTGATCAGGTGGTCGCGGGCCTGGGTCAGGACCTGGATGGTGACGTCGTCGGGGATGTGCTTCCCCTCGATGAGCTCGCGGCAGAAATCGAAGTCCGTCTGGGAGGCGGAGGGGAAGCCGACCTCGATCTCCTTGTAGCCCATCCGGACCAGGGTCTGGAACATGCGCATCTTGCGCTCGGGCCCCATGGGCTCGACCAGGGCCTGGTTGCCGTCGCGGAGGTCGACGCTGCACCAGATCGGCGCCTTGGTGATGGTGCGGCCCGGCCATTGTCGGTCGGGCAGATTGATCGGCTGGAACGGTCGGTATTTGACGGTCGGGTCAACGCGCATGGCGGTTATCCTTGAAATGCGGCGGGGCGCTGTCTGCGCCTGTAAGGTCGATGGCTCCGTGACGCGAAGACCGGCCGCCGGCCGTCACCCTCTTCCCGGCGACCGCCGCGAAGTCGCAGCCCGAGCCCGGGACGGAATCCGCCCTTCCGAACAATCCTCGTATCGCGCTCCGGAAACATGAGAGAACCCATCGTCAGGACCAGGGAAATCGACTTCAGCGGGCGGGCTCTGGACGAGCCCTGCGGCCGGCGCGATCAGCACGCCGGGGCGGTAAGTCGAAGGAGTCCCAGGTCGAAACGGGTTGCGGTCATGTAATAAAATTAGCCGCAGTGCGAAGGGCCGGTCAAGGCCCCTCCGACTTGGTTACCCCCGGGCAAACGGAGGAGTCGGACAATCCGCGGATATGTCAGGCTACCAGCCCGCGGCGCCGGCGAGGCGCCGCGGCGGTCGGCGGCGCGAGATCAGCGCCCGGCGACCCGGGACAATTGCGCCAGCTCGTCCTTGATGCGGAGCTTCTGCTTCTTGAGATCGTGGATGATGTCGTCGTCGGGGTGTGGTCTACGCTCTTCGTCGGCAATGCGGGCGTCTAAGTCAGCGTGCTTGATCTTGAGAGACTCAAGATGCGGCTCTGCGTGCATTCCCACTCTCCCGGTTCAGCGGTTGCGTTCGGACGCTGTTTGCGTCGGCGGGACGTTTACAGCACAATGCTAACTCCAATCCCGGGCCGGAGTAAATGAGAGAGCGAATGCGGCAGAACGCCTCCCGCCCGCTTCGCCGGCGCCGGGCTGGGCCATGCCATCCCCAGGCAATTCTCTAGGAAACACGCAATCCCAATGGCTTCGAGAGCAAAGTCTGCACGACCTGTCAGCGCGCGAGACGGCAGCAAGCAGGGGCCGCGCCTGGTGGTCGGGATATCCGGTGCATCGGGTGTGGTTTATGGCATCCGGCTGCTGGAGCTGTTGCAGCCGACCGTGATCGAAACGCACCTGGTGATGTCTCGCACTGCGGAACAGGCGATGGCCTTCGAGACGGACCGCAAGGTGAAAGAGGTGCGGGGGCTGGCCGACGTGGTCCATGCGGTGGACGATCTCGCCGCGGCGATCTCCAGCGGCTCCTATCAGACCATGGGCATGATCGTTGCCCCCTGCTCGGTGAAGACCCTTGCAGAGATCGCGAGCGGCGTCACCACGACGCTGATCTCGCGCGCCGCCGACGTGACCCTGAAGGAACGGCGGCGGCTGGTGCTGATGGTGCGCGAGACTCCGCTCCATGCCGGGCACCTCAGGAACATGCTGGCCGCGACCGAGATCGGCGCCATCATCGCGCCACCGGTGCCGGCCATGTATGCCCGGCCGCAGAGCCTCGAAGCCATGGTGGACCACAGCCTGGGGCGCGTGCTCGACCTCTTCGGCATCGACACCGGCAAGGTGATGCGCTGGGGCCAGGAGCACCGGCGCCGCAGCCCTCGGTGAAGGCAGGGCGATGAGTGCCGCACCTCCACCGCGCCTGCCGCTCGGAGAGACGGCGCTGTTCCTCGATTTCGACGGCACACTGATCGATATTGCACCACGGCCCGAAGACGTGGTCGTGCCCGCCGGCCTGCCGGGGCTGCTGGAGAATCTGCACGGCCGCATGGCGGGCGCGCTGGCGATCGTAACCGGACGGCGGATCGCGATCCTCGACGACCTGCTGCGTCCGGCAAAGCTGCCCACCGCCGGCGTCCATGGCGAGGAGCTGCGCCCCGACCCCACGGGTCCGATCGACATCATCGGTACGCCCCTGCCGCCGGAGCTGATCGCGGGCATCGAGCGCATCGCGGCCGCGGCCATGGCGCGCTGGCCGGGCATTCACACCGAAAACAAAGGCCCCTCCTTCACCCTGCATTACCGCCAGGCACCGGAAGCCGAAGCGATCCTGCGGGCAGAGCTCGAGCGCCTGCCGCTCGGTGACGACTGGTACGTGATGGCGGGGAAGCGCGTCTTCGAGGTGAAGTCGCGGCATTTCAACAAGGGCGGCGCGGTCCGGCGCTTCATGGCGATGCCGGCCTTCAGCGGCCGCAAGCCGGTCGCGGTCGGCGACGACACCACGGACCGCGACAGCATCGCTGCCGCCGCGGATCTCGGCGGCAGCGGCATCGCCGTCGGCGGCTTGCGTACCGACGCGGCCGCCTGGAGTCTCAGCGACCCCGGTGCCGTGCGGCAATGGCTCGGCGGGCTGCTGGGCTAGAGCCTCGGACTGACAAATAGAAGCGCGCTGTTCGCCAGCAGCGAGTCCGTCCGCCAGGAAGAGGTCGAAGGCCGTAGCGGTGCTACGGTCGAGACCTCTGACGCCGCGGCGGGCCGCTGGTGGCGAACCCTTCGGGCGACGGCGCTTTTCCACGAGCGCCGTCGTCAGCGGCCTTGTCCGTAGCCCCGCTACGGCCTGCGGCCCCTTCCTAGTCCTCGCGCAAAAGCGCCATCGCAGCGCGGGGCTATTTGACCGTCCGAGGCTCTAGCCGGGGTGGGGGGACGGCGCCCGGGCGCCGCCCCCGTCCCTT
>DATKNM010000158.1:0-15392 GCA_035541335.1 Binatia bacterium | reverse complement strand
ATCCGCGAGCATCTGCAGGACGAACTTATGGAACTGCAGCGATCCCTCAAGAAGACCATCATCTTCGTCAGCCATGACCTCGACGAGGCGCTGAAGATCGGCTCCCGCATCGCCATCATGGAGGCGGGCAGGGTGGTGCAGTTCGGGATTCCCGAGGAGATTATCCTCAACCCGGTCAACGATTACGTCCGGCAGTTCGTGGCTTCGATGAATCCGTTGACCGTGCTGAAGGGCGGCACCCTGATGCGGCCGGCGGCGGACCTCGCGCGGGAACCGGGCTCGACCTTCGTCCAGCTCGATCGCGCCGGCAAATGCCGCTGCCGCCTGGACAACCAGGGCAAGCCGATGGACCTCATGGTTAACGGCAAGCCGGGCCAGCTGCTGCCCTATGCCACGGATCTCGCGCTGGATCGGCTGGGCGACAACGTCATGGTCTGCGGCACGCCGGTGACGCCGATGCGTGCCGCCGTCATGGTGCGCCAGCAGACCAAGCGGCCGCTAATTCTGCTCGGCGACAATGGCGAACTGATCGGCGTCGTCGGCGAGCACGAGCTCTATCGCGGCATGCTGCGCCAGACGGAGTACGCGCGGATCAGCGAATCGCCGAAGCCCGCGCCGGTGTGACCCCCGCCTTATGATCCCCCCTCAATGATTCAGGCGATCCTGTTCGACAAGGATGGCACCCTGTTCGACTTCTATCGGACCTGGGGCGCCGTCACCGAGGAGGCCGCACTCATCGCGGTCGAGGGCGATGCCGCGCGCGCGGCGGATCTCATGCGCCGCTCCGGCAAGGACCCGGCGACCGGCCGCTACCTGCCGGGCTCGGTGATCGCCTCGGGCAGCAACCGCGAAATCGCCGCTCTCTGGGCGGAGATCCTCGGCCGCACCGACGTGGATGCGCTCTGCGACACGGTGCAGGCGCACTTCTTCAAGCGCCAGCCTGAGGTCATGCATCCGGTGGTCGACTTCAATAGTTTCTTTGCGCGGCTGCGCGATCGCGGCTACCGGCTCGGCATCGCCACCATGGACAGCGAGGCCGCGGCGCATCAGGCCATGGACAAGTTCGGCGTGCGCACCGCGCTCGATTTCATCTGCGGCTTCGACACCGGCCACGGCACCAAGCCCGGTGGCGGCATGGTCGAGGCTTTCGGCCGCATGATCGATCTTCCCACTTCGGCCATCGCCGTGGTCGGCGACAGCCCGCACGACATGCACATGGCGCGGGCGGGGAAGGCCGGCCGCGCTGTTGGCGTTCTCACCGGCGTGAGTTCCAGTGAAGCCTTGCTCGAGGCCGGCGCCCACGTCGTCCTGGAAAGCATCGCCGATCTCGAAGCCGCGCTCTGAGCGCTACATCCGGAATTCCGGCCGATCCTTCCTCGCCACGACCGGCTCGGAACAGGCGACTTCAACCGCCGTCAGTCGAGCGCGAATTTCCGCAACGGCCTGCGCCGCGCGCTGGCCGCCTTCGGCATCGACTGCCTCCGAGAGGAACACGATATCGTCCGAATGCGCATCCAGCGCGGTCGCGACGTTGTCGCGGCAGTTGAAACCCCAGCAGAGCACCGTGCTCTCCGCGGCATAGACCACGAGGTCGGGATTGAGCGGAAAGTCCTCTGCCTTGCCGCCCAGCGGCGTGAAGCGGTCGGTCGTGGGCTGGGCGAAGCGCAGCAGCATGGGTGCCGCCGGAAGCTTAGCCATGTCGTAGGCCCCGATGGGCGCCACCACATCGAGAGAGACCGCATTGTAGAGATTGACCGAGGGGATCGGCAGGACGAGGTCCGCGCCGCCGAGCGCGCGCCGCAGCAAGGCCTCGATGCTGGCACGGAACTGCGACGGCCGGACCTTCAGGGCCGCATAGGCTTCGCGCCACCGCGCGACCGGCGGATAGGCCGCGACCTCGTTGCGGTCGATCCCGAGCGCTGCCGTGCCCGCCACCGCGGCGCGCAACTGCGCTTCATGATCCAGCTTCGCGGCGCCCGCGCCGAAGCCGGTGGCGCGGACGGCATGGACCTCGACGCCCGGAAACCGCGCGGCGACCTCGGGCGCAATCGCGAACTCCATCAGGCGGCCCGCCGGTTGCCGCGCAGCCAGGCCCGCATCGCTGACAAGCCTTCCTGCACGTAGCTTCGGCCGAAGCCGATGCGGAACCGGTCGGTCGGTGTCGGCGTCAAAGCGGACTGGTAGATGCCGGCCGGGAGCAGCACGACGCCGATCTCTTCCGCGAGACGCTTGCAGAAGGTCTCGACCCCGTCCTTGCCCTTGTAGCGCGGGAAGCCGATGCAGCCGCCATCGGGAACCTTCCAGTCGAACTGCTCCGGAAACTCGGCAAAGAAGGCATTCACAGCCTCAAGGTTCTGCTCGATCAGCTGGAGATTGCGCGCCAGAATCCGCGACCGCGCCTTGAGGGCGATGACGGCCAGGTGCTCGCTGGGGCCGGCGTTACAGATCGAGAGATAGTGCTTGATGCGTTCCATGCGGGAGAGCAGGGCGCGATCGCGGCAGGCGATCCACCCGACCCGGAGCCCGGGCAGGCCATACGCCTTCGACATCACGTTGAGCGAGAGGCCGCGTTCATAGGCTTCGGCAGCCTGGGGCAGCTGCAGTTCCGGGCGCCGCTCCAGGCCACGATAGACTTCGTCCGAGAAGAGATAGATCCCGCGCTCGTCGCAAATCCGGACGACGGCATCGAAGGTCGCGCGGTCCAGGACCTTGCCGGTCGGGTTGTGCGGGAAGTTGATCAGCAGCAGCCTGGTGTTCGGCCGCAGCGCGGCGCGGACGTCGTCGAGGTCGAGCCGCCAATTCTCGCTCTCCCGGAGCGCGACGCCGGTCGTCGCGCAGATCGAGAGCGGCAGCGTCTCGCTCGATTGATAATTCGGCGTGACCACCACGGCATGGGAATCCGCGTCCAGCAAAGCATGCATGGCGCAGAAGATGCCTTCCTCGGCGCCGGCGAAGGCAAGCACATCGGCGGCCTCCAACCCGGCATAGGTCTCGGCGATCGCGGCGCGTAGTGGCGGCGTTCCATAAGTCTCGATATAGCCGAGGCGCAGCGTCTCGAAGGCCGCGCGATCCGCCGGCGTCGCCAGGGCCAGCAGCTCGGCGATCGTCACGCTCTCCATGTCGGAGGCGGTCATGTGATAGCGCGCGGAGAACTCCCATTTCCCGAGGTAGGTCTCCAGGCGGAAGTCGGGCAACATGGTCATTTGCGCCTCCTCTTCTTTGCCTCGCCACCTAACTCACGTGCCTGGCGGAGCAGCACATAAACCGTGGTGCGGGAGAGATCGAGCGCCGCGGCAATGTGATCGACGGCGCGTCTGGTCTGGAACGCGCCGCATTGGTCGAGATGGACGATGAGATCGATCCTCCCGCCCTGGTCCAGGGAAGCGATCGCGAGATTGTGCCGCTTTAGGTATTCCGCGATCTGCAGATTGATCTGCTCGCGGATGTCCTGGCGGAACATCCATTCGGGCCGGCTCTCGCCGCCGGCGGCGAAGCCTTGCAGCAGCTTCGCCGCGGCATCGAATTGGGATACGTCGACATTGACGCAGAGAAGGTAGCGGGCGATCCCCACCTCGTTGCGAAGGATCACGCTGATCGACTTCAGCCGCGCCCCCTTGGGACTGGCCTTCTCATACGGCCCGATCACGTCCTCCTCGGCGATATCCGGGTCGATGTCGTCGAGATCTGACGGCTCGCCTGGCTTTCGCGCCGAGAACGGATTCCAGATCTTATCGATCTTCCGAGTCCCGAGATCGTGCAGCACGACTTCGGCATGCGGATGCAGCAATCGCGCGAAGGTCTCCGCGACGGCTTCGACGGTTGCTTTGAAGCCCCGGGCCGTACCCGGGATCTGGATGACCTTCACGGCAGGGACCTCCCACGCGTTGCGAACATTCTGTCCGGATCGGACAAATTGTCAATTGTGATCGACCGCACGGCCGGCCTTACCGATACTTGACCCGGGGCCGAGAAAGCACGATGGAGCGGCCGGGGCGCGGTTGACTGGATTGAATAGTGAAGGAACCGGCTATGGAAACGCGCATCAACGAGATTGCCGACGGCATCTATCGGCTCTCCACCCATGTGGCGGAAATCGCGCCGCCGGCGGGGTTCACCTTCAACCAGTTCCTGGTCCTGGGCGAGGAGCCGCTGCTGTTCCATTGCGGCATGCGCGGACTGTTTCCCTCGGTCTCGACGACTGTCACCAAAGTGATGCCGCTCAGCCGGTTGCGCTGGATCAGCTTCGGCCATGTGGAGGCCGATGAATGCGGCGCGATGAACCAGTGGCTCGCGGCGGCGCCGCGCGCCCAGGTCGCGCATGGCATGACCGCCTGCATGGTCTCGCTGAACGATCTCGCCGATCGCGCGCCGCGCGGCCTGCAAGACGGCGAGACGATCGACCTCGGCGGTAAGCGGATCCGCTACTTCGATACCCCGCATGTCCCGCATGCCTGGGAGTCGGGCGTACTCTACGAGGAGACCACCGGCACGCTGCTCTGCGGCGACCTCTTCACCCATGTGGGCGGCGGGGCGGCACTGACCGAAAGCGACATCCTCGGCCCGGCGATCGCGGCGGAGGAGATGTTCCAGGCGACCTCGCTGGCGCCGCGCACCGCGCCGACCCTGCACCGGCTGGCCGATCTCGCCCCGCGGACGCTCGCCTTGATGCATGGTGCTTCTCATCGCGGCGACGGGGCCGCGGCATTGCGCGGTCTCGCCGACTATTACAGCGCGCGCATGCTGAAGTTGGCGGCCTAGCCGCTCTTCACGTCTCCGCGACTGCGGCGATTGCACCCGGGGCCGTGGCTTGACCGGCTGTAGCCCACCTGCAATATTCAGCAAATGCGAATTATTCGCAGCGCTGGATTGCAAACGGAGAACTCTATGCGTCTGATTCTACAACTTTCCTTGGCCGGCCTGATCCTCCTGCCGGTCGCCGCCCAGGCGGAAGGCACGGCGGCCATCCAGGTGACCCTCAGCAATCACCGCTTCGAGCCGGCGGAGATCCATGTGCCGGCTGGCAAGAAGGTGGACCTCGTGGTTTCCAACAAGGACAGCGAGCCGGAGGAGTTCGATTCGTCGGACCTCAAAGTGGAGAAGGTGATCGCCGGCGGCCAGCAGGCGACCATCCATCTGCGTCCCCTGGACGCGGGGAAGTACAAGTTCGAAGGCGAGTACCATGACGAGACGGCGCAAGGCGTCGTGATCGCGGAATAGCCCCGGACGCAATGCTCGCCGCCTTCATCATAGTCTTCCGCGAAGCCATCGAGGCCGGCCTGATTGTGGGCATCGTGCTCGCGGCGACGCGCGGCCTCGCGCATCGCGGCCGCTGGATTGCCTATGGCGTGCTCGGCGGGGTGGTCGGCGCCTGCCTGGTAGCGGCCTTCGCCGGCGAGCTTGCGAACCTCTTCGAGGGCTCCGGCCAGGAGCTGTTCAACGCGACGATCCTGCTGTTCGCCGTCGGCATGCTGACCTGGCACAACGTCTGGATGGCGAGCCACGGCCGCGACATGGCCCGGCAGCTCCAGCAGGTCGGCGCGGCCGTGACGGCCGGCGAGCGTTCGCTGGCGGCGCTGGCGCTGGTGGTCGGGATCGCGGTGTTGCGCGAAGGCTCCGAGGTCGTGTTGTTCCTTTACGGTGTCATCGCCGGCGGCGCATCGCCAGTCACGGTCGGAACCGGTGGCGCGCTCGGCCTCGCGGGCGGCGCAGCACTTTCCGGCGCCATGTATCTCGGCTTCCTGGCGATCCCCACCGGCCGGTTGTTCACCGTGACCAGCGGGCTGATCACCCTGGTGGCGGCGGGCCTCGCTTCGCAGGCCGTCGCCTTCCTGCAACAAGGCGGCCTTATCGATGTGCTGACGGCACCGCTCTGGGATACTTCCTGGCTGCTGACCGACGGCAGCGTGCCGGGACGTCTGCTGAAGACCCTGATCGGTTATACCGCGCAACCGGACGGCGCGCAGTTGATCGCCTATCTCGCCACGATCGCCGTGATCGTCGGCCTCATGTCGATGACGCGTCCCCGGGTCCGCCCGAGCTCCGCACCGGCCCAGTGAGCCATTCCTCCCGCGTGATGCGGTAGAGGACGTGCCGGTAGAGCGGATGCGCGCGCCCCAGCCGCTCATGGCCGAAATCGTCCGCGGGATCCCGGTGCATGCCAAGCCGATCCATCACCGCCCGTGAGCGGGCATTGCTGGCTGCGGTAAAGGAGACGATCTCCTCGAGGCCGGCTGCTGAGAAGCCGAACTCCATCGCCGCGACGGCGCCCTCAGTCGCATAGCCGCGGCCCCAATGATCGAAAGCGAGGCGCCAGCCGATTTCCACGCAGGGCGTGAAATGCGCCTCGAAGCTCGGCGCGGCCAAGCCGACAAAGCCGATGAAAGGGGCTTTGCCGGGCACTTCGATGGCCCAGCGGCCATAGCCGCAGTCGTCGAACTCATTGAGGATCCGCGCGGCGAGGGCATCGCTGAAGGTCCGATCCTGCGGACCGCCCAGGCTGGCCGCGACCCGCGGATCGGCGTTCAAGGCGGCGAACGGCTCCAGATCCTCCGGTCGCCAGGGACGCAGGATCAGCCTTTCGGTTCGAAGGATTGGACCTTGCTCATCCTTCGCCCGGCTCACATCCGCTCCGGCGTCGCGATGCCCAACAGTTCTAGGCACAGCTCCAGCTCCTTCAGCACCAGCTCCGCGATGGCAAGGCGTGAACGCCGCAGCGCGGTGTCGGTTTCGCTTAGGATGTGGAAGTTGGCGTAGTAGCCGCTGAAGGTCTGGGCGAGGCCGTAGGCGAAATCCGCGATCCGGTTCGGCGCCAGGTCGTCATAGGCCCCCTGGATCGCGTCCGGCATCTGCCCCAGTGCCAGCAGCAGGTCGCGCTCGCCCGGCGCCGGCGGCAGGATGTCGCCCGGTGTGTCGTTCTGCTCCCGCGCCTTCCGCAGCAGCGATTTCACCCGCACCGCGGCGTAGAGCAGGTAGGGGCCGGTCTTGCCCTCGAAGCGCGAAAAGCGGTCGAGGTCGAAGACGTAGTTGGCGATCGGATTGTTGGAGAGATCGGCGAACTTCAGCGCGGAGACGCCGACCTTGCGGGCGATGTCGACCCGTTCGGCCTCGTCGTAACCGCTGCCGAGGCCGTGCTCGGCCAGCCGCTTCATCGCCTCGTCCGTCACCATCTGGAAGAGATCGTCGAGCCGCATCACGCCGCCGGCACGGGTCTTGAACGGCTTGCCGTCGGTTCCGTTCATGGTGCCGTAACCGAGGTGCACGAGCTCGCCCTTGCCGTTGATGCCCGCCTTCTTGGCGGCGCGGAACACCTGGACGAAGTGCAGGTGCTGCCGGTGGTCGACCACGTAGATGCTGAGATCCGGATTCTGGCAGTTCACCCGATCGACGATGGTGGCGAGGTCGGTGGTGGCGTACATCACCGCGCCATCCGACTTCACCAGGATCAAGGGCGGGATCTCATGCTTGTCGTCCGGCTCCGCGACCCGGATGATCTCGGCGCCCTGGTCCTTCTCGACGATGCCCTTCTGCTTCATCAGCGCGATCATCGGCGCGATCAGCTCGTGGACACAGGCCTCACCCTTCCAGAGGTCGAAGTAGACCCCGAGATTGGCATAGTCGCGCTTCATCGCCGCGACCGAGATGTCGAAGAAGTGCTGCCAGAGCGCGCGATAGCCGGGCCGGCCGTCCTGCAGCTCCACGGTCGCCTGGCGCGAAAGCTCCATGCGCGCCGGGTCCGCCTTGCTGCTCGCGGATGCCTTCGGATACATCGCGTCCAGCTGTTCGAGGGTGACCGGGCTCTCCTTCGGATAGGGTCCGGTGAAGGCCGCGTCGAAGTAGGGGAGGCCGGGCTGCTGGATCTCGAGCTCCGAGATCAGCATGCCCATCTGCAGGCCCCAATCGCCCATATGGACATCGCCGATCGTCTCATCGCCGACGAACTTGTAAATGCGGCGCAGGGAGTCGCCGATGATCGCGGCGCGCAGATGGCCGACATGCATCGGCTTCGCGATGTTCGGTCCGCCGTAGTCGAGCACCACCGTCTTCGGCTTTACCTTGGTGGGGACGCCGAGCCTCACGTCCGCTACGAGCCGGTTCATCTGCCCGGCCAGGTAGTCATCCGTCGTGTCGAGATTGATGAAGCCCGGTCCGGCGAGCGAAATCTCGCGGAAGATCGGCTGTTCCTTCAGCCGTGCGGCGATCTTCTCGGCGATTGCGCGCGGCGGCTGCTTCGCCGCCTTGGCCGCGGCCAAGGCACCGTTGCACTGAAACTGGGCGAGGTCGGGCCGGTTCGAGACCGTGACCTTGCCGAAGGTGGGATCGAGGCCCTCGGCGGCAAAAGCCTGGCCGACGATCTCGGAGAGCTGGGCGGGAAGTGAGGACATGATGGATGGACGGCCAATATCAGGACAGCGGGAAGAAGCGCAGATCGGATATGTACGTATGTGCCGGCGCTTCGTGAAACCGGCGCGCCGTTAGAACGCAGCCTCTTCCGAGGCACCCCGGTCGCGTCGTCGGCCGCGCTTCGGCGCTGTGGCCGAGATATCGCCGCCGGCCAGCAGTGCGGCCGCGCCCTCGGTGACCGCGCCCAGGCGCGCAATGATCTCCGCCGCATTGGGCTTGGCCCCCGGTTGGTGCTCATTGAGCGCCGCACGGATCGACTTCAGATGCTCCGGCGAGGTGCCGCAGCAGCCGCCGACGATCTTGGCGCCGGCGTCGCGCACGATACGGGCATAGTCGGCCATCAGCTCCGGCGTGCCGTTGTACTTGATCTTGCCTTCCTCGTAGTAGGGGATGCCGCAATTGCCCTTGGCGACGATGACGTCCCCGGGGGCGGCCGCCTCCGACAGCTTGACGATGGTGGCGACGAGATCCGCGGCGCCGACGCCGCAATTGGCGCCATAGGCGACCGGCTTCGGATCGAGCGTATGCACAAAGGCGACGAAGTCCGCCGGCGAGATCCCCATCATGGTCTTGCCGTTGGTGTCGAAGCTCATGGTCGTGACGATCGGCAGGCCGGTGGTGGCGGCACCCATAACCGCAGCCGAAACTTCCTCCTTGGAGGACATGGTCTCGATCCAGAGCACGTCCACGCCGCCCTCCTTCAGGGCCTGCGCCTGCTCGGCGAAGGCGGCGATGCCGTCGGCCTCGGTCAAGGCGCCCAGCGGCTGGAAGAGCTCGCCGGTCGGTCCCATCGAGCCCGCGACCACAATCGGCCGGCCGGTACGGTCGGCGACCTTGCGGCCGATCTCGGCCGCGCGCTTGTTGATCTCGCGAACGCGGTCCTGGGCATTGTGCAGTTTCAGCCGATGGCGCGTGCCGCCGAAGCTGTTGGTGAGAAAGAGGTCCGCCCCGGCATCGACGAAGCTCTGGTGCAGGGCCTCGATGCGGTCCGGATGCTCGAAGTTCCAAAGCTCGGGCGAGTCGCCGGTCATCAGCCCCATGGCGAACAGGTTCGTGCCGGTGGCGCCATCCGCCATCAGGAACGGCCGCTCCGCCAGAAGCTTCAAGAATCGGTTGTCCATTGCCTAACCCGCCCAAATGCCAAAGTCGCAAGTTAGGCGCTTCGCCATGGCGGAGCAAGGCGACAGTTGGCACAGCTGGCTTGCAGAAAATGTAAGACAATCATGCGGCTAGGCCATGGTTCTATGAGCCGTGCCGATGCCATTCATCCCCGGTCGCCGGGACTCCTTCTTAAGAATCCTGTTGCTGCGGCCGGCCCGGCCGCTAGAAAGAACAATCGGCGGATTGATCTTGATCACCACAGGCTCGGAATGTCGGGTTCCGATACCACATCGAACCGGGATGATGTCTTGTTCCGCGCACTGATCAGCACGGCGGTCGATGGCATCATCGTCATCGACGGCTCAGGGAGTATTCAAGTCTTCAACCAGGCCTGCGAGCGCCTGTTCGGCTATGCGCCTGAGGAGGTGCTCGGCCGGAACGTGAAGATGCTGATGCCGGCGCCCTATCGCGAGGAGCATGACGGCTACCTCGAGCACTACAGGAAGACCGGCGAAAAACGGATCATCGGCGTCGGCCGCGAGGTGGTCGGGCAGCGCAAGGACGGCTCGACCTTTCCGATGTACCTGTCGGTCGGCCAGGGCCAGTCGGACGGGGCCGCCATCTATGTCGGGATCATCCACGACCTGACGGAGCGGAATGCGGCCGAGCAGCGCATCTTGGAGCGCGAGGAGCGCCTGCACTCGATCCTGGACACGGTGCCGGATGCCATCATCCTCATCGACGACCGGGGTGTCGTCGAATCCTTCAGCCCGGCCGCAGTGCGCATGTTCGGCTACACGCCCGCGCAGGTGGTCGGTCAGAACGTCAAGATGCTGATGCCACCCGGCTATCGGGAGGCCCATGACGGCTACCTGCGGCGCTATCTCGAGAGCGGCGAGAAGCGGATCATCGGCATCGGCCGGGTGGTGGTCGGCCAGCGCAGCGACGGGAGCACCTTTCCGATGGAGCTCGCGGTCGGCGAGATCCTGCTCGGCGACCAGCGCCTTTTCACCGGCTTCGTCCGCGACATCACCGAGAAGCAGGGCACCGAGCGCCGCCTGGAGGAGATGCAGTCGGAGCTGCTGCACGTTTCGCGGCTGAGCGCCATGGGCCAGATGGGTTCCGCGCTCGCACATGAGCTCAACCAGCCTCTCGCCGCCATCATGAACTATGTGAAGGCGGCGCATCGCACGCTGGAGCCGGTCGATGATCCACGTGTGGCGCGGGCGCGGGAGCTGATCACCAAGGCCAGCGACCAGACCGCCCGTGCCGGCAACATCATCCGTCACCTGCGCGACTTCATCGCCAAGCGGGAATCCAGCCGCAGCAACGAGAGTCTCCACAAGATCATCGAGGAGGCGATCGCGCTCGGCCTGGTCGGCGCGGCCGACGCCAACGTGAAGGTGAAGGTTCTGCTCGATCCGAAGATCCCGCCGGTGCTTGTCGACAAGATCCAGATCCAGCAGGTGATCATCAACCTGATCCGGAACGCGGTCGAGGCGATGCAACAGGTGCCGGTCCGGCAGCTGGTCATCGAATCCCTGGTGGCCGAGCCCAACCTGGCGCAGGTCACCGTCGCTGATACCGGACCGGGCCTGCCGCAAGAGGTGGCGAGCCGCTTGTTCCAGCCGTTCGTCACGACCAAGGAGAAGGGGATGGGGATCGGATTGACGATCTGTCAGTCGATCGTCACCGCGCATGGCGGCCGGATCTGGGCGACCCCCAACCAAGATGCGGGCGTGTCCTTTCATTTCCAGATTCCGTTGGCGGGTCCCTCCGGAGTGCCTCCTCATCCGGCGGTCGGAGGCTGAACGTGGCGGCTGAGAACACGGTCTTCGTGGTCGATGATGATGCAGATGTGCGCGACTCCGTCTGCGCATTGCTTGAGTCAGCGGGCCTGCAGGGCGAGGCTTACGAATCCGCGCATGCCTTTCTCCGCGCCTACGTTCCCGGTCGCGCCGGGTGCATCATCGCCGACGTACGCATGCCGGACATGGACGGCTTGGCGCTGCAGGACGAGCTGAGGCGGCGCGGCGTCGCCCTGCCGGTGATCGTCATCACCGGTCATGCCGACGTGCCGCTCGCGGTCCGCGCCATGAAGGCGGGTGCGATCGACTTCATAGAGAAGCCGTTCGACGACGGGCAATTGATCGCGACGGTGAAGCGAGCCCTCACCCAAGCGGCGGGCGCGCGGGAGCAGGCGGCAGCCCTGGAAGCGGCCGCGTCGCGCATCGCGACGCTGTCGGCACGGGAGCGTCAGGTGCTGGAACACCTGGTCGCGGGCCGCTCCAACAAGGTGATTGCCTACGAGCTCGACATTTCGCCGCGGACCGTCGAAATCCATCGCGCCCATGTGATGGAAAAAATGGAGGCCCGGAGCCTGTCGGACCTGGTCCGAGCCGCGCTCGCGGCAGGGATTCCCGGCGCCCGCTAAGTTGCCTGACATCCATCAGGATGCCGCCAAGTATCTAGGAATGGAATGACAGCGCGGGCCCTGCGGTTAAGCACTATTGCGTATATCGTGCGACGCACCTCATCTCTATCTTTGGTGGGCTGGAGAGTTCGGAGAGTTTGGTGCCGGTCGCGGTGCGGGATACCATCTATATTGTGGATGATGACGAGGGTGTTCGTGATTCCGCGCGCGCGCTGCTGGAATCCTATGATCTCGCCGTCGAAGACTTCGCCTCGGCGCGCGACTTCCTGGCGGCTTTCGACGAGGAGGTCGGCGGCTGTTTGTTGCTCGACCTCAACATGCCGGAAATGGGCGGTTTCGAGCTGCTCGAGGTCCTGCGCGAGCGGCATGTGAATATTCCGGTGATCATCGTCACCGCCCAGGGCGATGCCGCCGCCAAGGAAAGGGCACGCCGAGCCGGCGCCTTCGCGCTGCTCGAGAAGCCGGTGGACGATTCCCTCCTGAAGACCATCGAGAAGGCCCTCGCGGCGTAGCTGCACGCCGCTACCCGCGCGACATCTCTGCCTGGAATAGCGCAGAACCAAGCCGTTAGTGCGGCAGTACGTAGAATCCCCTAAGGGTATTCCCCTAATATTCAGCCTGCGAGGAAGAGCGGATTATCCGGCCGTCAGTGCGGCAATGGAGAGGGATGCCCGCCATGTCCGTTATGCTCCAAGCGAGCCCGCTCAGCGGCACTAAGCAGAACGCACAAACGGTTGCTTTCTGGCCGATGATCGACGGCGGAACGCCCCGGCAGACGGGTGAATCGGCCCTGGCGCCATTGCAGGGCATCGGCGCCACGCTGCGCTTCAAACGCAATGCGGCGGTGTTCAGCGAGGGCGATCCCTCCAGCCACGTCTACAAGGTGGTCAGCGGCGCGGTCCGCACCTGCCGGGTGCTGATGGATGGCCGCCGGCAGATCGCCGACTTCTTCCTCCCCGGCGACTTCTTCGGTCTCGACTGGCAAAGCGAGCACGCCTTCACCGCCGAGGCGGTTTCCGATGCGGTGATCATCAGCTATCCGCGTGCGCAAATCGAGACCCTGGGCGACACCGAACCCGGCATCCGCAAGCTGCTGATGGCGCTGCTCTGCAAAGGCCTCTCCGAGACCCAGGATCACCTCGTCATGCTCGGGCGGCAGACCGCGCAGGAGCGCCTCGCCTGGTTCCTGCTGACGGCCATGAAGCGGACCAGCTCGTCCGCCAAGCTGGATCTGCCGATGAGCCGGCTCGATATCGCGGACTATCTCGGCCTCACGATCGAAACCGTTTCGCGGGGGATCAGCGAGTTCAAGCGCCGCCGCTACATCACGGTCGCCGGCGCCCACGAGATCACGGTCCGGAACGCCGACATGCTGCAAGCTCTCGCCAGCGGCGAGATCGAAGCCTGAGCGAAGGCCGCAGATCAGCGACGCAGGCTTACCAGCGCCACTCCAACGAGCGCCATCGCGCCGCCGAGGATGCCGAGCGGGCTCGGCTCTTCTCCCAGCCATAAGAAGCCCATCACCGTCGCGGTCGGCGGGATGCAATAGAGAAAATTCGCGGCGCGGCTGGCCGGGAAGCGCGACACCGTGACCGACCAGGCGCCGTAGGCAATGAAGCTCGGCACGATTCCAAGATAGATCGCGGCGAGGCGAGGCGTCGCGCCGGCCGCGGCGAATTGCGCAACGGCATGCGGCAGGCCGGGCGCCAGGAACAGCGCGGCAAAGATCATCGACCAGGCCGAGACCACCAGCGCGCGATGCCGCTGGAACAGCGGCTTCTGGATCACGGCGTCCACCGAGGTGCAGACGGCGGCGCCGATCGCGAACACTGCGCCGATGTTGAAGGTCAATGCGTTGTCCTGGCTGATCGCGACCAAGCCGACGCCGGCGAAGGAGAGAGCGGTGCCCAGCCAGGCGACCGCGCCGAACCGCTCGCCGAGCAGCGCCATCGCCCAGAGCGCCGTCAGGATTGGCGCCACGTTGACGATGAAGCTCGCAGGCCCGCTGGAGATCGTCTGTTCCGCGATGTTCAGCAGCACGGTGTAGAGCGAAACGCAGATGAAGGCGCGAAGCGCGATGCGCACGAACTCGCGCCGTGTCGGAAGCTTCGGCCGGAGGATCATCAGCAGGGCCGCACAGGGCAGGGCGGCGATCGTGAAGCGCAAAGCTCCAAGCTCGAGCGGCCCGAAGGCGGTCAACCCGGCCCGGATGGCCGCAAAGGCCGAGGCCCAGCCGAGGATCGTGCCGCCCAGTGCCAGGGCCGTGACCCAGTCGAAGCGGCGGGGCAGGGGAAGGGCGTCGGTGTGGAGGGACATGCAGAACAACTCCGGTTATCCGGTTGGAAATCTGGAGAAAGGTCACTTGCTTGACAATCGATAGGATGGGTGGCGAGCTGTGAGCCTGGATCACAGCACCGACCAACTGCTGCCCCTCGATACGCTCCGCGCCTTCGAGGCCGCGGCGCGGACCGGAAGCTTCTCGGCGGCGGCAGAGGCGCTGAACCTCACCCATGGCGCCGTCAGCCGCCAGATCGCCAAGCTGGAACACTGGCTCGGGCAGCGCTTGTTCAAGCGCCAGGCGCGGGGCGTGGATCTCACGCCGGAGGGCCAACGCTTGTTCCTGCGCACCACCGAAGCGCTGGCCCTGATCGCCGACAGCTCCGACCGTTGGATCGAAGCCAAAGGCAGCGCCGTGGTGCGTCTCGCTTCCTTGCCTTCGGTCAGCGGCCTCTGGTTGATGCCCCGGCTGCGGGCGTTGGAGTCCGGCACGCCCGAGCTCCGCGTCGAGCTGATCATCGACCACCGTGAGTCGGACCTGACGGACGACGGCATCGATTTGGCGCTCCGCTGCGGTCGCGGCGGCATCCCCAAGCGGAACTCCATCCAGCTGTTCGAGGAGCGTATCTATCCGATCGCGGCACCGGACCTGGCGGCGGCGATCGGGAAGGGTGCGCCGGAGCGGCTTCTCGACTTCCCGCTGGTTCACGATTCCGACGCCTCCGGTTGGCGCGCCTGGTTCGGCGCGCAGGGCCTGGACTATCGCCCGCGCAAGCAGGACCGCCGCTTCGAGGACTACAACCTCGTCCTCGACGCGGCAGCCCACGGTCTCGGCATCGCCCTCGCGCGCCCGCCGCTCGCGGAGAAGATGCTGCGACAAGGCGGTGTGGTCGCGGTGGACGATCGCACCGTGCTCAACCCCGTCGCCTATTGGCTCGACCGGCCCGAAGGGAAGCTGCGTCCCGCGGCGGCGGAGCTCGCGCGGCGGATCATGCAGGCGGCGGGTGTCGCCGAAGAAGAGATGAAGAGGTTCCTGGCAGCATGACACGATCGGTGGGGGTCCTGCTCTTTTCCGATTTCGAGCTCCTCGATGTCTTCGGTCCGCTGGAGATGTTCGGCATGCTCACGGAGGACTTCAGCATCCGCCTGATCTCCGAACAGGAGGCGATGGTGGCGAGCG
>DATKNM010000157.1:0-2466 GCA_035541335.1 Binatia bacterium | reverse complement strand
CTTGCAGCCGCTCATCGGCACGGCGTCCGGCGCGATCTTCCGCGGCGAGCAGATCACGATGCCGATGATCATCGGCGGCCTGGGCGTTCTGATCGGCGTCGCCATCATCATCCTCCGCCGGCCGGCGGTCATCGCACCCTCCACCAAGACCGGCATCTGATGCAGATCCGCGACCTTCCCTCGCCGAACTTCGACGCACGCAACGCGCCGGTCGACATCCTGCTGCTGCACTACACCGGCATGAAGACGGCCGAGGCCGCGATCGACCGCCTGCGCGATCCCGCGGCGCAGGTGAGCGCGCATTACGTGGTCGATGAGGACGGCACGACCTTGCGTCTGGTCCCGGAGGAGATGCGGGCCTGGCATGCCGGCACGTCCTATTGGCGAGGGGCGCGCGACATCAACGCGCGCTCGATCGGGATCGAGATCGTCAATCCCGGCCATGAGTTCGGCTATCGGCCGTTCCCGGACGCGCAGATACAAGCGGTGCTGGCGCTGGCGCAGGACATCGTCCGTCGCCATGGCATCGCGCCTTCGCGGGTGCTGGGGCACTCGGACGTGGCACCGCTTCGGAAGGAGGATCCCGGCGAGCTGTTCGACTGGCGCTTCCTCGCGGCGAACGGTGTCGGCACATGGGCGAAGCCGAAGCCGTCGCAGTGGAGCGATGCCGAGTTCCTGCTGGCGCTCGGCCGCTACGGCTACGACCTCGAAGGGCCGGCGGGGACCGATCCCGCCCAGGCCCGGCGGGCGGCGATCACCGCTTTCGCCCGGCACTTCCGGCCGGCTAGGCTCGATCCCGTGCCGGACCCGGAGCTGAAGGCCGTGCTGAACGGGCTCATTGACTTCATTGCAGCCGGGGCCTAACTCAGCCCCGCCAGATGACCGGATGGCCGCTCTCCGCTACCGCGGGGGGAGGAAAGTCCGGGCTCCATGGAAGAACGGCGCCGGTTAACGGCCGGCGGGCGCGAGCCCAGGGACAGTGCCACAGAGAACAGACCGCCGGCCAAGCGGATTCGATCCGATCGCCGGCAAGGGTGAAACGGTGCGGTAAGAGCGCACCGCGCGGACGGCAACGGACGCGGCACGGAAAACCCCGCCGGGAGCAAGACTGCATAGGAGGATGGGCCCGGAGAAATCCGGGCCGGGCGGCTTCCGCGCCAGATCCTCGGGTAGGTCGCGTGAGGCGGTCGGCAACGGCCGTCCCAGATGAATGGCCATCCAGGGGCCGCAAGGCCCCGGACAGAACCCGGCTTACAGGTCATCTGGCGCTCTTTTCCAGGGCGCGAGCCGGAACAAACAAGGAATATCCGCGGACCTCACACGGTCAGAGGCGTCGCGCGCTACTTTAAGGTCACCCTGTAAGAATTTGAATCTATTGACAACCGAATTTGCTGCGCTGCAGCAAAATCGGAAAAACCCAAGATATTCCATAGCGTTACGGGCAATTCCCATTGACGCCCATACTATCCCATGATATCCCATCGCTTATCAGTGCTACCCCAGGGCCGGCGGGCGGGTCGGTCTTGGTTTCCGCGGCATTCCGATGGCGGCGCCGGCCATCAGAGGGGCGCGACCCAAAGGCCCAGACTGGATCGATCCCGGCGATCGATCGGCGGCTTTCCGGGGCGCGAATGGGCGATCGGTGGCTTTGTTCATCGATACCTTCATCAACAAGATCGACCGGAAGGGCCGCATTTCCGTCCCCGCGGCCTATCGCGCCGCGCTCGCCGGCCAGGTCTTCCAGGGCATCGTCGCCTTCCCGAGCTTCAAGTATCCCGCGATCCAGTGCGCCGGCATGGATTGGATGGCGGCGCTCACCGAGAACGTCGGCAAGGTCGATCTCTTCTCCGACGAGCATGACGACCTGACCGCCACCCTCTTCGCCGACGCAAAGCAGCTCGCCTTCGACGGCGAGGGACGGATCATGCTGCCGGAGAGCCTCACGAAGCATGCCGCGATCGGCGAGACCGCCGCTTTCGTCGGTCGCGGCAAGACCTTCGAGATCTGGCAGCCCGAGGCGCTGGAGAAATACAAGGCCGAGGCCCGCCGCCGCGCGCTCGAGAAGGGCCGCACCCTGCCCAGCGGAGGCGGCCAGTGAGCGGCCAGCTCCACAAGCCCGTCCTACTGGCCGAGGTGATCGAGGCGCTGCTCCCTGCAGGCCGCTCTCATGACGGCGCGATCTTCGTCGACGGCACCTTCGGCGCCGGCGGCTACACCAGCGCGCTGCTCGAAGCCGCCAACTGCACTGTCTTCGCCATCGACCGCGATCCCGACGCGATCAAGGGCGCCGCGCCTCTGCTCGCCCGCTATCCCGGACGGCTCCATGTGATCCAGGGCCGGTTCGGCGAGATGGCGCGGCTCCTCTCCGAGCGCGGCGTCGATGCGGTCAACGGCATCACCTTCGACTTCGGCGTCTCCTCGATGCAGCTCGACCAGGCGGCGCGGGGCTTCTCCTTCCGCTTCTCC
>DATKNM010000156.1:0-7799 GCA_035541335.1 Binatia bacterium | reverse complement strand
CGATCGCCGGAGCGGAGCCTGCCGCCGATGATGCGCTCGATGATGGCTTCCTTGATCTGGTGACGAAGCGGCAGGCGCTTCACGCTGGATTCGCTCAAGATCTCTCTTCTCTCCTCCCGTCGCGGCGTCCCTGACGGTTGTCCCGTCATCCCCTGGGTTACGCTGCCGCCGCCGACACGGATGATGTGTTGCGTTCTAACTGTCGCGTCCCGGATCCTCTGTTCGGGCCGTCCGGGATGCGCGCCGGGCGACCCTATCCGATTGAACCGCGCCGCCTCAAGCCAGAGCCGCCGGAAGGGTTTTTGTCAACATCGATAATCGATTTTCCCTTAACGCCGTGATGGGTCCAGCCCCCGGTCCGTGCCGAAATCGGAAGCCATTTCAAGGAGATTGCCCGGGCCGTCTGGCGGCTTGCGGCCGCTGGCCTTCCTGGGCACCATAGCCGCGGCATCGGCCCACGCGGTCGTCCGAGTACGTCGTCGTGGGGACTGATCGGGGAGAGAGCCGCAATGGACGCGAGGGAGCGGGACGCCAGGATCGCCGACGTGAAGCGGGCGGCGGCGGAGTATGCCTTGGCGCGGGATGCCGAAGGTCGCCGCGGGGCCACCATCGCGACCTTGCGGGCGATCTGGGAGATCGCGGCCACCGCCGGCGCGCCGGTCGAGGGACTCGCCGTCGTCAACAAGCTGGTGCAGTCGCTGGAGGAGCTCAGCAACGGCGGCAAGCCCGCGCTGCTGACCGAGGCGGCAAACGCCGGCGCCGGCAAGAAGGCGTCCGGCGCCTCGCCTGACCTCGCCCTCGCGGCGGCCCTGGTCGATGCCTTGAACCGCTACGAGAAGATGCCGATCCAGGAAGCAATCGACTACGTCGCTGCGAAACGCGGCATCAGCGCTGCGGGCTTGAAGACCGCGCGCCAGCGTCTCCGCTCCAAGACTTCGAAGGATTCCGGCCGGCCGCACTATCAGGCGGCGCTCGCCACCATCGCGGCGCAGCCCGATCCGGCCCGCGCGATCCGCACTCAGCTGATGAAGTAGGTTCAACCCAGCGTAATGCGCTGGGTCACCCCCTGCGTGAGCGCCGGCGTCACCGGTTGCGGCACGACCGCCTGGCGGTTGAGGTCCGCGGTCGTCACCACGACCTTGCCGACGAAGTCCACGACGCCGACCTCGTATTTCTTGCGCACCATCGCCGCGATGGTCGGGCGATGCTCCTCGAACAGAGCGAGCAGCTCTTCGGTGCTCGCACCGTCGCGGTTGCCGAGCTGCTCCAGCACGCGCCGGCTGATCGAGCAGAGCAGCGGCTTGCCGTCATACTGCGCTTCGAATTCGATCATGGTCTTGGCGCGGTCGGCGAGCGAGGTGGGTGACACGAGTTGGAAAGACACGGGTAACCTCCCTGGCATTCGAACCTGACTCCGTTGTCATCCCCGATCGGCAATCCCCTCGTCGATTGAATGATGATGGGGATCGCGCCGGGCGATCGCAATAGCGGCCGGAGGTGAAATTTTTGCGCTTGTCAAAGTGGCTCTTTCGTGACGCGCTCTCTCTTGAGACACGCGCATGCTGCGCTTGAATGCGGCGCAAGCTCAGCTCGTGATGCGATGCAACAGATTGCGCGTGATCAAGCCGACAGCATTCACTGCAGCGCTGCGCGGTTTCGCGGAGATGCCGCAGTGCGGCAGTGCGCCGCACCATGACACCGAGCCCGCGGCGAACACCATGCCGCCCGATGCGGGACGCGTCAGCGTGATCTCGCCGCGGATGGGCGCAGGGTGATCGTCGACTGTGGAATCGGGATCGCGGACGTAGCCGGCATCGAAGCCTTCTGCGACCGCGAGCGCGACAGTCTCAGCCGGCGTGCCCCAATGCGCGCTGCGGCTGTCGATCTCATAGCCCGCCGCGCCGCCGAGCAGGATGCCGTCGGTGCCGATCGCTTCATCGCCGACGCCCTCGAACAGCCAGGCGAGATCGGGCGCAAAGGATTCCGCGGTGCGGCGATAGGGGTGCGCTGCGGTGAAGCCCATGGCGGCGAGACCGACCCCGAGGAGAAGATGCTCGGCGCGGCCGCGATGGCGCCAGAGGCCGCCGGGCTCTCCGGTCATGGCGAGATGAGTCTCGCCCGGCGCGGAACTCCAGGTGCGGATGCCGGCGAGGCCGCGCCGCACCTCGATGCTCTTGCCGTCGCTCGCCGTCACCCAATAGCAGCCGTTGCCGCCGAGATAGGCGATATGCCCGCCGCGCCGGCGAAAGGCAGTGACCGCGTCGAGCATGGCACCCGACCAGTATTCCGGATGGCTGCCGGTGACGAGCGCGCGATAGTCCTGGAGGCACGCGATGCCGTCGCGATGCAGGTCGGCATCGGTCAGCACGTCATACTTGATCCCTTCGGCATTCAGGAAGCGCAGGAGATGCAGATCGACCGGCAGCAGATGCGGCGCGCCGCAGAGCGGATAGCGATAATCGTCGCGGATCGTGGCGAGCGGCCGGTGGAAGCTCGCCAGCGAGACGCCGTTCCCGTCGTCGTGTGTGTCGTAGAGGCTGGCGAGCCGGTTGGCGCGGGCGAAGCGATGCCCGGCATCGTCGCACAGCCAGGGAAACCGTTCCGGCGGCAACCGCTCGTCCGCATAGGCGAGATAGGTGAAGGTCGGCGCGAGGAAGACCAGGTCCGCACCGCGTCGCCGCGGCGTCACGAAGAACGGCCATCGCGTTCGCCCGCCGCCGGTGCCGACCTCCAGCGCATAGACACCCGATTCCGCCGTCGCCGGTATGTCGATCGCATGGGTCGCGGGCCAGCCGGCGTCGGCGAGATCGTCGTCGTGCAACGCGATGGCGTCGTAGTGCTCGGGAGCCAGCCGCGGATCGAGCACCGTCCCGTCCCAGCGCGGCGAGCGCAGAGCGAAAGTCGGCGCGTTGCGGATCGCCAGCTCTCCCGCGCCGCCTTCCGTGGGCGCGAGGCGTTCCGGCCGACCGATTGCGGGAAAGCGCCATGTGGCGATCGTGCGCCCGCCGCTGCGGAGCGCGATGCGCCCGATCATGGCGTTCAACGTCGGCGCATCGTCGCCCGCGCGTCCGATCCGGATCAGCCCGGGCGCACAGGGAGCGCAGGTGGTCTCGGCGGTGGCGGCGAAGCCTTCCTCGTCGGCAAACGACACGCGCAGGGTTTCGCCATCCTGCTCGACCGTCGTGTTGAGCCATCGACCGTGCGGGATCGGCGTTGTTGCGCTGCGATCGAAACCGACCGCACCCCCGCCGTCGAATTGCACGGTGCGATCGCCTAGCATGACCAGGGGCCGGCCGCCGGCATCGCCAACGAGCCGCAGCTCGAAGCTGAGCGACCACTCGCCGGGGGCGATGGTATCGCCCGCGATCTCGATCCAGGATCCGACTTCAAGGCTGCGGACGCCAATCGGCGCCGCACTGCGTGCGACCGGCCAGTCGACGGCTTCGATCGCCGCCCGGTCGAGTCGCACCACCCGCGCCCCGGCATCGGGATCACTTGAGGAGAGATGGAAGACCGCGGTGTCGCCCGTTTTGGGCGCCCAGTCCGCGAAATAGCCGGCGGCCGCCAGGTCGGCGTGGTCGACATCCCGGCGCATGCGGCCTCTTCGCTCACGAAATAAATCGTTGAGCCCGCATCCTGCAGCCGACCGGTGATTCGCGGCAAGCGGGCGCCGAACAAGTCCGGTGGCGGCGGCGCCTCGGTAGGTCGCCGCCGTTCACCGCATCACTTCACCGTAATCAGTGTCCACATGCCGGCCATGTAGTGACCCGCAACGTTGCAGTAGAGAATATAGGTGCCGGGCTTCAGGGTCAGGATGAGCGCGCCCGACTTGCCCGGGTCGAGTTCCGAGACCTCGCCGAGATGGTCGGAGCCTTCCTCGTCGACCTTGCTGTCGGCCGGGACATAGGGGAGCTGCTTCGCCGGATCGACCAGGTGGCCGACGATCAGCTCGTGCACCAGGCCCTTCGAGTCGTTGACGACCTCGAAGGTCACCTTGCCGGCCTTGACCTCCTTCTTGTCGACCACGACCGCCATGGTGGCCTTGGTCATGTCGCCGCCCATGTTCATGCCGAGGCCCATGGGCATTTCCTTCTCCGCACCCTGATCCGTCAGCGAGACGTGAATCGTGGTCGCGGCCAGTGCGGGCACCGCGGGCATGAACGCGACGGCCGCCAGGGCCGCCGCCGCGAGAATCTGCCTTCTGATGATCTTCTGCGTGATCTGCATCGGGCATTCCCTCCTTGCAGAGCGGCCGACTTCCAGCCGCGGGTTTCCGGGCACTCGGCCCTGGTCGGGCCTGCTGCCCGTCCTCCATCCCCGCGATGATGGTCGTCCCGGAATCGGTTCCGCGCTTTGATCCCTCTCAACCGCCGGCCGAGTCGCCCCGGCGAGCCAGGGGCGAATCGCCGCGGCGACCGCGCGGCCCGAGTCGCTGTCAGGTTTCCGGTCGCCGACCTGACGATTCTGGCGACAGGTTGAATCAGCGAACTGGAACAAAACTGTAGGAGAGCGAGTTAGCTAAAGCTGTGGGAACGATCGAGCGCAATTTTGCCTCGATCGTGGTGTGCTGTTGCGACTCGGAGAGGCGCGTCGACTCGGGGAGGCGGGCGAAGTGGGCGGGGGATGACTATGCAGATTTTACACAAATCGTTTGGTGCCCCTGGCCGGACTCGAACCAGCACGGATGTGAATCCACCTGATTTTGAGTCAGGCGCGTCTACCAATTCCGCCACAGGGGCACGCGAGAAGGCGGCCGTAGGGCCGGCACCTGGCGCGGCGCTCGGGCGGCGGGCGCCCGGCGGCGGCCGGCATAATAGCGAAGACCGCCGTCCTGACAAGCCATTGGCTGACCAGGCATCGGCCGGCAAGTCATTGGAATTTCCCGCTTCTGCAGCTTTGGGCATGCATCCTGCATGGGATCTCGTGTCCCGGGATCTCACGGGGCATCCGTTTGCGGCCATTCCGCGCTGGATTTCGCCTCTCGGCAGCTGGCGCGACCCGACCCGGGAGGCGGAACTTGCCCAGGCGGCGGCAGAAAAATGCCGGGCAAAATCGAGCTGAATACGAGGAGTATTTAAAATTATTCAAGGAATACATTTTTTATTATGCCAACTATTTGATTTACTTGATTTTAACATTGCCACACCAGGATCAATATTGTAGAAGAAAAGGGCGGCGCGGGTGACGGAATGATTGCAGGGCGGCGAGGGCTCACTTGGATTCGGGGATGATCGCATTGGCCTATCTTTCCCAAGAAGATGTCGACAGGCTGGCGGCGGACCGGTCGCCGGCGACCCGGCAGGCGACGATGCTGCGGGTCGGCGAGGTGCTGGCTTCCGGCGTCGTGGGCGTCGAAGAGCGCCTGATCGCCTATGCCATCATCGACCGGGTCCTGCCCGAGGCCGAGATCGAGGTCCGCGCCGAGCTCTCGAAATTCCTGAAGCACGTGACCTGGCTCGACCATCGCCTGGCCCAACGGCTCGCCAACGACGTCCTGGAAGTGGCCGAGCCGATCCTCGCCGAGTCGCTGGCCTTGACCGACGAGGACCTGCTGGCGGTGATCGACAGCCATTCGATCGGCCATGCCCGCGCCATCGCGAAACGGCCGAAGATATCGGCTCCGGTCTCGACCGCGCTGATCAAGACCGAGGACGAAGTCTGCGTGCTGCGCGTCGCTTCCAACGACAACGCGGCGGTGGAGGTCGGCTCGCTGCACCGCCTGCTCGACCGTTTCGCCGAGAACCAGCCCGTCGTGGAGGCGGTCAGCACCCGCAGCATGCTGCCGCTGGCGATCGTCGAGCGGCTGACCGCTGTGGTCGGCGGCAAGGTGCTGCAGCGCCTGATCGAGCGCTACGATCTGCCGGCGCACCGGGTCTCGCGCCTGATCCAGCACGGCCGCGAGCATGTGCTCCTCACCAGTTTCGCGCTCGACCAGTCGGCGGACGAGATCCGCACGCTGGTTGATCGCCTCGCCGACAACAAGCTGCTGACCACCAGCCTCATCATCCGCGCGCTTTGCCTCGGCAACTTCACCTTCCTGGTGCCGGCGCTGGCCATGCAGGCGCGGATCCCCACCCGCAACGTGCGCCTGCTGATTGCCGACGAGAGCGGCCGCGGCGCCGAGCGCCTGTTCGAGCATTGCGGCTTCGAGCCCCGCCTGAAGCCGCTGTTCACCCGCCTGATCGAGCTCTCGCGCAACGTCCGCTCGCGGCGCTTCGGCTTTGCGCCCACCGGCTGGCGCGCCGAGGTCCTGGCGGTGATCGACGAGGAGTTGGGCGGCGCCAATGCCGAGCAGTCCTTCGACCAGCGCGTGACCGAGGTGCTGATGCGCCTCGAAAACGGCCAGGCCCGGGCCCGCGGTCCGGAAGTCTCGCCGATGCGCAGCGCCAGCGCCGAATAGTCGCTGATCGCCCGACTTTCGCCGCATTCGCTCTGCATAACAGCCAGTTAGAGGATTCGCGCCCCGGGATTCGCTTGGGCCCGCGAATCGGCTAGAACGGGCTCATGGCAGAGCAGAAGAGTAAACCCGGCCCAAGAGCGCCGCGGCCGAAAACCGCGCGCCTTTGGCGGCGCCGGCTTCTTTGGGGCGGGCTCAAATGGGGGGCGGTCGGCGCCATCTGGAGCGCTTTCGCGGCGCTGCTGTTCCTCGGCTGGTGCGCCTTCGACCTCCCCGATGTCAGCACCCTCAACGACATCAAGCGCCAGCCCAGCGTCACCCTGCTGGCGGCGGATGGCAGCCTGATCGCCAGCTACGGCGATCTCTACGGCGAGTTCGTGCATCTTGACGAGATGTCGGGCTACCTGCCGGCGGCGGTGCTCTCGACCGAGGACCGGCGCTTCTACCACCATCACGGCATCGACCCGATCGGCCTGCTGCGGGCGCTCTACGTCAATGTGACGTCGGGCCAGCTGGTGCAGGGCGGCAGCACCATCACCCAGCAGCTGGCGAAGAACGTGTTTCTGACGCCGGAGCGCTCGCTCCACCGCAAGGGCCAGGAGTTGCTGCTCTCGTTCTGGCTGGAGCACAATTTCACCAAGAACCAGATCCTCGAGCTCTACCTCAACCGGGTCTATTTCGGCTCCGGCACCTACGGCGTCGACGCTGCGGCCCGGCGCTACTTCGGCAAGCCGTCCAAGGATCTCTCCTTGCTGCAATCGGCGATGCTGGCCGGCATGCTGAAGGCGCCCTCGCGCTACAACCCGATCAAGGATCCGATCGCCTCGGCGACGCGGGCGCAAATCGTGATCCAGAACATGGTCGATGCCGGCTTGATCACCGCCGACCAGGCGAACACCGCCGGCAGCGAGACCACGACGGCGGAGGACAACGCGCCGCAGCCTCCGGTCGCCCGCTATTTCTCGGACTGGGCGCTGGACCAGGTCTCGTCCTATATCGGCTTCAACAACACCGACCTCGTGGTGCAGACCACGATCGATCCCCGCGCCCAGTCGATCGCCGAGCGCGACCTCGCCGCCGTCATAGCCCGCGACGGGCCGAAGCAGAACGCCAGCGAGGCCGCCCTGGTCTCGATGACGCCGGACGGTGCGGTGCGGGCGCTGGTGGGCGGGCTCGACTACCAGCAGAGCCAGTACAACCGGGCGACCCAGGCGATGCGGCAGCCGGGCTCGTCCTTCAAGGCCTTCGTCTATCTCGCCGGCTTCGAGGCGGGGCTGACGCCGGAGAGCCAGTTCGTCGATGCGCCGATCTCGATCGGCAAATGGTCGCCCGGCAACTACAACGACAGATATTACGGCCAAGTCTCATTGCGCGAGGCCTTCGCCCGCTCGCTGAACTCGGT
>DATKNM010000155.1:0-5610 GCA_035541335.1 Binatia bacterium | reverse complement strand
GCTCGACACCAGGCCGGGCCTGATCCTGCTCTACACCTTGAGCGTGCTGCCGATCGTCATCTGGATCATGCGCGACCAGTTCGACACGATCCCGATCGAGCTCGACGAGGCGGCGCTGGTGGACGGGCTCTCGGTCTGGGGCGTGTTCACGCGGATCGTGCTGCCGATCGCGCTCCCCGGCATGGTCGCCGCGTTCATCCTCTCGCTGGTGCTGTGCTGGAACGAGTATTTCTTCGCCGCACTCCTCACCAGCACCGACGCGAAGACCCTGCCGGTGATGGTCGCGAGCCAGACCGGCTCGCAGGGCATCAACTGGTGGTCGATGGCGGCGCTCTCCACCGCGGCGATCGTGCCGCTGATCATCATCGGCGTGGTGCTGGAGCGCTACATCATCAAGGGCCTGACCGCGGGCGCCGGGAAGTAGCGCCGCTCAGCGGAACGACAGGGTCCCGAGCAGCGCCTCCGCCTGCCGGAGCGCTGCGCCGGTCGCGACGGCCATCTGCGGCAGGATCATCCATTCTAAGGTCCAGGCGGCGCCGGAGCGCTCGTTCTCGTGGACGAGGGCGTCGTGCATGCCCGAGACGAGCGCGGCGTTGAAGCGGGCGAGCGCCACCAGGACCTCTGCGGCCACCGGGTTCTGCTTTTCCGGCATTGCGGAGGAACCGCCGGCGTTGGCGAGCTTCACCGCGCCGACCTCGCTCTGCGCCATCATGGCCACATCGGCGCCGAGCTTGCCGAGGCTGCCGGAGATCAGCGAGAGCCAGCCGGCGAATTCGGCGACGCCGTCGCGCTCCGAATGGCGCGCGGCCACCGGATTGTGCAGCTTCAGGGCCTTGGCCAGGCGCTCCGCCACCGCCTCGCCCTTGGCGCCGAGCTCGGCGCGGTTGCCGACGGCGCCCCCGAGCTGCAACAGGAAGAGGCGCGGCGCCAGCTCGACCAGGCGCTCGCGATGCCGGGCCAGGGGCTCGCGCCAATGCGACAGCTTCTCCGCGACGGTGATCGGGCGCGCGCGCTGCATGCGGGTATGGCCCATCAGCGTCCGCTGACCCTCGGCCGCGGAGAGGCCGTCGATCCGCTCGATCACGTCCACCAGGCGACGGTCGATGACCGCCGAGACGCGGCGCAGCCGGATGTGGAGGCCGGTGTCGATGACGTCCTGGCTGGTGGCGCCGTGATGCACATGCGGCGCATGAGGTTCCCCGACCGCCGTCCGAAGCTGCCGGACCAGTTCCGGGACGACCACGCCGTCCCGCGCGACACCGGCGGCCAGGGCTCTCATCTCCGGCTTCAACCGCCGCGCCGCGGCGGCGACGGCCGTGGCCGCATCTGGAGGAACGACGCCCTCGGCGGCCTCCGCCTCGGCCAGCGCGGCCTCGAAGGCCAGCAGCTCCGTCAGCTCCGCTTCCGGCGTGAAGAAACCGGCGATCTCATCGTCGCCGAGCAACGGGGCGAGCAAGGGATGATCGAAGGGCGAGGCGCTCATGTCGACCTCACTAGCATATTCAGAACGGCAGGCCGACATAGTTCTCGGCGAGGGTCGCGAGTGCGGCCTTCGAGGAGAGCAGGTATTCCAGCTCCGCCAGATGGATGCGGTCCTGGAAGCCGTCGCCGAACACATGGAGCAGCGAAGTCATCCACCAGGAGAAGCGCTGCGCCTTCCAGACCCGGGCCAGTGCCGTGGCGGAATAGGCGTCGAGGCCGCGCGCATCCTGAGCGCGATACCAGGAATCCAGCGCCTCCACGAGATAGTGCACGTCGCTGGCGGCGAGATTGAGGCCCTTGGCACCGGTCGGCGGCACGATATGGCCGGAATCGCCGGCGAGGAACAGCCGGCCGTGGCGGAGCGGTTCCACCACGAAGCTGCGCATCGGCGTGATGCTCTTCTCCAGCAGCGGCCCCGGGCGGAGCGCGTCGCCGTCGGCCTTGCCGAGGCGAGTGCGGAGCTCCGACCAGATGCGGTCGTCGCTCCATTCCTGGAGATCCTCGTCGGGCCGGCATTGCAGGTAGTGCCGGGACCGGGTGCGCGAGCGCATGCTGAAGAGCGCGAAGCCGCGCTCGTGGCGGCAATAGATCAGGTTCTCGTCGACCGGCGGCGCGTCGGCGAGGATGCCGAGCCAGGCGAAGGGATAGTCCCGTTCCAGGGCCGCGGCCTTGTCCGGCGGCAGATAGCCCCGGCAGACTCCGTGATAGCCGTCGCACCCGGCGATGAAGTCGCAGGCGATCTCGTGATAATCGCCTTCGTGCTCGAAGCTGAGGCTCGGGCGCTCGGTTTCGAGGTCGTGCAGCGTCACGGAGTCCGCCTCGAAGCGGAGATCCCCGCCGCGGCTGAGCCGCGCCGCGATCAGGTCCTTGGTGACCTCGGTCTGGCCATAGACGGTGATCGACTTCCCGCCGGTCAGCGCGGGGAAGTCGATCGGGTGACGTTGCCCATGGAGCGCGATGCTGATGCCATGATGCGGCAAGCCCTCGCGGTCGAGACGCTCGGCGACGCCGGCCTCATGCAGGAGGTCGATGGTCCCCTGCTCCAGCACGCCGGCCCGGACCCGGCCCTCGACATAGGCGCGGTCGCGGCGCTCGAGGACGATGGAATCGATCCCGCGGGTCGCCAGGAGCTGCGACAGCAGCAGGCCGGCCGGCCCCGCACCGACGATGCCGACCTGGGTGCGCCAGCGTTTCACCCGGCGTGCTCAGACATCGAAGAACACCGTCTCCTCGGGACCCTGGAGGCGGATGTCGAAGCGATAGACGGTCTCGCCGGCGACCGGTTCCCGGCGCGCGAGCAAGGTACGGCGGCGATCGGCCGGTACCAGCGCAAGGATCGGATCGCGGGCATTGGCGCTGGCCTCGTCGTCGAAATAGAGCCGGGTGTAGAGATGCGAGAGCAGGCCGCGCATGAAGACGATGACGTTGACATGCGGCGCATGCTCGGCGCCGACCGACCCCGGCTTCACCGTCACGAAGGAGAAGCGGCATTCGGGATCGGTGCCGGTGCCCTGGCGGCCGAAGCCACTGAAGCCGCTGTTGCCGCGCGCGTCCGCGGCATAGCGGCCGTCAGGGCCGGCCTGCCAGATCTCGACCAGCGCATCGGGAACGGCGATGCCGGCGCCGTCGAGCACACGCCCCTCGATCCGGATCCGCGGGCCGGGGACGGTCTCGTCGGCGACGATGGCGTCGGTGACCTGGGCGCCGGGATAGGCGTATTGCCGGGCGGTGAGGCCATAGGCGAAGAACGGGCCGATGGTCTGCGAAGGGGTCTGCGAAGATTCTTGGCTGGGGCTCATGATTCGAACGGCGTCTCCATGAGCGTTCCCTGTGCGCCGCGCAGCACGATGTCGAAGAGGAAGCCCAGAGCGTATTCCGGCTGCGTCGCCTCCAACGAGAAGCGCGCGATCAGCCGCTCGCGGGCCGCGACCGGCACGCCGAGGAAGATCGGGTCGAAGGCGAGCAGAGGATCGCCGGGGAAATACATCTGCGTCACCAGGCGCGAGGCGATCGCCGGCCCCAGCAGCGAGAAATGGACGTGGGTCGGCCGCCAGGCATTGGGATGGTTGCGCCAGGAGTAGGCGCCGGGCTTCACCGTGAGGAACCGGTAGACGCCGTCCGCATCGGTGAGGCAACGGCCGGCGCCGACGAAATTGGGATCGAGCGGCGCATCGTGCTGGTCGGCCACATGGACGTAACGGCCGGCCGCATTGGCCTGCCAGATCTCAACGAGGGTGTTCGGCACGGGCGCGCCGGTCTCGTCCAGCACCCGGCCGGTGACGATGATGCGCTCGCCGAGCGGCTCGCCGTTCCTGCGGCCGTTCCGGGTCAGATCGCGGTCAAGCTCGGTCAGCGGCGGTCCGCCATAGGCCGGGCCGGTCAGCTCCGAGAGGCCGCGCGCGATCTTGACCAGCGGCTGCTGCGGTGCGCGGAGCGCGGTCGACTTGTAGTCCGGCCAGAGCAAGGGGGGATGGGAATCCCAGTCGCGATCGGCGGCGGATCGAGCGCTCATGCCTTGCGTCCCGTCTTGGCGCCCATCTCGGCGAAAGCCCGCTTGGCGATCCGGAAGGCGCTGTTCGCCGCGGGCACGCCGCCATAGATCGCGACATGCAGCAGCGCCTCCTTGACCTCGTCCATGGTGGCGCCGGTGTTGCGGGTGGCGTCGACATGGAGCGCCAGTTCCTCGTCATGGCCGAGGGCGGCCAGCAGCGCGATGGTGATCAGCGAGCGGTCGCGCCGGGAGAGCCCCGGCCGCGACCAGAGCCCTCCCCAGGCGGTCTCGGTGATGAAGGCTTGGAAATCGGCGTCGAAGCGGGATTTCGCCTTCTCACGGCCGGCGACATAGCGGTCGCCCAGCACCGCACGGCGCGTCGCCATGCCGACGGCGAAGCGATCGGCGTCGGCGCGGAGTTTCGTCTTGGCGGCGTGCTTAGGCAAAGGCGGTCTCCCCGGTGAAGGCACAAACCAGGCCGGCAAAGCGATCCGGCCTCTCGATGCATGACGCTGTCCATCCGGAGATTCTGAGCCGCAGGAGTGGTTATGTATAGTAAGTTTCGCGCGGACAAATATGGCCAACTGGGCGTGAAACAATGGCGCTGGTGCTGATGCAGGTGATCTGCGAAGCGGCGCTGCCGTCATGACGGCGCCCGCGAGCCTCGCCCGCCGCGCCTGGGCCGGCTTTGCGAAATTCCTGGTCGTGCAGGCGGTCGTGGTCTTCGTGCCGGCCTGGACGCTCGACTATTGGCAGGGCTGGGCGCTGATCGCGAACTTTACGCTCTGCTCCGCCCTGAGCTCGCTCTATTTTCTGAAATATGACCCGGCGCTGGTCGAGCGGCGCCTGTCGGTCGGGCCAGGGGCCGAGCGGAGACCGCAGCAGAAGCGGATTCAGGCGGCGACCAGCCTGCTGATCCTGGCCCTGGTTGTGGTCGGCGCACTCGATCACCGGTTCGGCTGGTCGCGAGTCGGCGGGGCGGGAATCCTGATCGGGCATCTGCTGATCGTGCTCGGCTATGCCCTGATCTTCGTCGTCTTCCGCGCG
Source organism: Binatia bacterium (assembly GCA_035541335.1). Taxonomy (GTDB): domain Bacteria; phylum Pseudomonadota; class Alphaproteobacteria; order Dongiales; family Dongiaceae; genus Dongia. Next base: position 590 of record DATKNM010000155.1, on the reverse strand, counting down.
AACTCCTTCGCCGCAGCGACGGTGCAGGTCGCGCCCGGGCAGCGCGTCGTCTCCAGCGGTCCCTACGCCGTGATGCGGCATCCGATGTACGGCGCTGCGATCATCCTCTTCGCCGGCGTGCCGCTGGCTCTGGGCTCGGCCTGGGGATTGCTGGTGGTGCCGCTGCTGGTGTTTGCAATGGCGGTGCGTGCGCTGGACGAAGAGGCGTATCTCGCCGAGTCGCTGCCCGGCTACTCGGCCTATCGCAGCCGTGTGCGCTGGCGGATCCTGCCCGGGTTGTGGTGAAGGCTGCAGATGCGAGAACGGAGGGGAGGGGCCCCTCCATTCCGCGGTTCACTCTCCCTTGTTGTACGGGTCTTGTCGGCTCTGCGACTCGGCGCAGACTCTAGTGCTGGCCGCCCTTGCGACCGGCCGCTGCCGCGCGAGTGCGGTCGTGCTTGAAGTTGCCGCCGCTCAGCTGCCCGCCTCTGTGGCCGGCCTCCGCGGCGCGCTGCGGATCATGGCGGAAGTTGCCGCCGCTCTCATGGCCGCCCTTGGCCGCGATCTCGCGCTGCCGCTCCGGGTCCATGGAGGCAAATCCACGCCTGTCC
>DATKNM010000154.1:0-4714 GCA_035541335.1 Binatia bacterium | reverse complement strand
CGGCCGAGTCTTCGGCGCCATGTCGCACAAGCTGATCTGGCAGTTCCTGCACGAAGGCACCATGCCGGACCGCGCCAAGGCGACGGCGTTCTACAACCGCCACATCGAGGACGTGAAGAAGGCGGTGCCGCCAGAGAAGCTGCTGGTATTCTCGGCCGACCAGGGCTGGCGCCCGCTCTGCGATTTCCTCGGCGTCGCCGTGCCCAACGCACCCTTCCCGAACATCAACGACCGCGTCGAGTTCCAGAAGATCAAGGCGGGCATGAACCGCGGGGCTTATGTGATTCTGAGCGGCGGCGCTGTGGTCCTGTTGCTGATCGTGCTTGGGCTCATTTACCTGATGCAGTAGCCGGCTGGAGTGCCGTCACTCAAGGAAGTAATCCGCGTGCAGCGGCTTCAGGCGCGCGATCGCGTGATCCACCGACTTCAGGTGCAGCCGCATCGCCGCCGCGGCGGCCTTCGGGTCGCGCTTCTCCAGCGCCTCGACGATCCGGCGGTGCTCGTCGATGATCTCCGCCATATGCGCAGGGACCCGGTTTGCCATGTGGCCGATCCGGTCCCAGAGCATCTTCACGCCTTGCACCGTGGTCCAGACGCCGTCGAGCTGCGCCGCCCGGGCGATCACGCGGTGGAAGTCCTCGTTGTCCAGATAAAAGCTCCAGCCGTCGCCGGCCTTGGCGTGCTGGCGCTGCAGCTCCAGGTTCGCCTTCAGCTCGGCGGTGTCGCGGTCCTGCCAGTGACGCGCCGCTTCCTCGATCAGCGCCACTTCCAGGGCCGAGCGCGCGAACTGCGCCTCGCGTACGTTCTTCAGCTTGATCGGCGCCACGAAGGTGCCGCGCTGCGGGAAGATGTCGATGAGGCCGTCCTCGGCGAGGCGCGTGATGGCGATCCGCACCGGCGAGCGCGACACGCCGAACATCTCGGCGAGACGGTTCTCGCTGATCGCCTCGTTGGGCTGCAGGCGGCAGGTGATGATCGCCGCCCGCAGCGCCCGATAGACCTGCTCTGCCGCCGGCAGCCGGCGATCGACCGCGAAGTCGGTCGCAAGCGGATCTTTCAGCTGTTGAGGGACCGGCTTCGCCATCTCGCCTCTCGGAACCGACGCGGTTGACCCGCGCCGAACTTGTATACTAGCATCTCACCGAGCCGCGCGAATGACAAGCGCCGCCGAGATGAACCCTGGGAGGACCCATGAAGAACGCAGTTCTGAGATTCGCATTGCCCGTCGCCGCCGCCGCCCTCATTTCCGGCGCGGCCGCCGCCGATTCCGGCACCAAGGTCGCGCTCGTTCCGGGTGGTCCGCATCCCTATTTCGCGGCCTGGGAGCAGGCCGGCAAGGACGCGGTCAAGGATTTCGGCCTCGGCGCCGCCGATTATCGCGTGCCGCAGAAATGGGAGCTCGCGACCCAAAGCCAGCTGCTCGAAAGCCTGCTGAGCCAGGGCTACAACTCCTTCCTGATCTTCCCCGGCGACGCGGTCGGCACGACGCCGGTCGTGCAGGAGATCGTCGATAACGGCGGCCAGGCTCTGGCATTGGCCGGCTGCCTCAAGGATCCGACGCCGGCCCTGTTCTGCATGGGCACCGACGTCGGCCGCTCCGCCTATCTCGGCACCAAGGAGCTGATCAAGGCGATGGGCGGCAAGGGCCGGATCGCGCATTTCACCGGCTTCCTGGTCGATCCCAACACTCAGCTCCGCATCGACGCGGTGCAGAAGGCGGCGGACGAGACCAACGGCGCCGTCAAGGTCGTGCAGGTGATCGCCGACATCGACGCGCCGCAGCCGGCCGAGGAGAAGATCAACGCCTATCTCGCGGCGCACGGTTCCGAGGTCGACGGCATCGTCACCACGGCCTGGGTGCCGGCGGTGACGGCGGCGAACGCGCTCCGCAAGATCGGCGACAAGCGCATCAAGATGGTCGGCATCGACCATGACCAGGTGGTGCTGCAGGCGATCAAGGACGGCTTCGTCAACGGCACCATGCTGCAGAACCCCTATGGCCAGGGCTATGTCGGCTCCTACGTGCTCGACAAGCTGCGCTCCGGCTGCACCTTGAAGGCCGACGCGCCCTGGAAGTCGAATGCGCTCACCAAGAAGTTCGTCGATTCCGGCACGGTCTTCGTCGATGCCTCTGAGGTCGACACCTATGTCGATGCCATGCGCGGCATCACCAAGACCTTGAAGGCCGATTTCGACAAGGACTTCCTGAGCTGCAAGTAGCCTGGGCTTGACGCCGACCGCCGGCAGCGCGCGCAATCGCTGCCGGCGGACGCATTTCAAACGGGTTCCATGATGGCTGCCGCGGCCGAGACGCCGGAAGCCGCCGCGACCGGCGGGCCGACCTCGATCCAGAAGCTGCTGTTCAGCAACGAGTTCGGGCTCGTGGTGCTGGTCCTGCTCGCTTTCCTCGTCTTCGGCGGCATGCTGCCCGGCTATACCTCGCCCTTCAGCCTGTTCGCCATGGGCCGGCAGATCGGCATCGACACCATGATCGGCCTCGCCATGATGGCGGTGATCGTCACCGGCGGCCTCGACCTCTCGGTCGGCGCCATCGGCGTCTCATCGGCCATGGCCTTCGGCTGGCTGGTGGAGCATCAGGGCCTGCCGCTGGCGCTGGCGATTCCGGGCGCCCTCGTCTTCGGCGGCCTCCTCGGCGCGATCAACGGCTATGCCGTGGTCAGGAGCGGTGTCCACAGTTTCATCATCACGCTTGCCAGCATGAGCATCTTCTTCGGTGTCATGATCTTTCTCACCAAGGCGGAGGCTTTTCGCGGCCTGCCGCCGGAGGTCGCTGCCTTTGGCCGCCTGCGTCTCGCAACCGGCACCTCGGTGCTGCTGGCAGTCTCGCTCGCGACCTGCATCGCGCTCTCGGTCTTCTACCGCTTCACGACCTTGGGCCGGCGCATGCTGGCCGCCGGCGCCAATGCCCGGGCCGCCGAAGTCTCCGGTGTGCGCACCGGCCGCGTCTTCGTCGCCTGCCACGCCCTGACCGGCGCGCTCGCGGCCGCCGCGGGACTGATGCTGACGGCACGCACCGGCGCCGCGGTGCCCAGCATGGCCGGCCAGCTCGGCCAGGACTGGCTGCTGCCCGCCTTCCTCGCGCCGGTGCTCGGCGGCACCCTGCTCTCCGGCGGGCGGGTCGCCGTCGTGGGCACTCTGCTCGGCGCTGCCTTCGTCAACGTCATCACCAGCGGCCTGCTGCAGCTCCGGATCGGCGAGTTCTGGATCCAGGCCTGCCTCGGCCTGATGCTGCTGGCGGCGGTGCTGGCGGATCGCGGGCGGCATCTCATTCTCCGGCGCCGCGGGTTGATCTGATGGGCAACCGCTTCACCCGCGCCTTCGACAACGACTGGATCGGCCCGGCGCTGGTCAGCCTGATCGCCGTCGTCGTGATCTCGATCTTCCAGCCGAGTTTCCTTTCCTCCTTCAACATCCTGGTCCTCTTGTCGGCGATCGCGGTCAACATGTTGATCGCCCTCGGCCAGCTGGTGATCATCGCGGTCGGGCAGATGAATCTCGCTTTGGGCTCGATCGGCGGCCTCGTTGCCATCAGCTTTGCCGCCATGATGGAGCTCTGGCACCTGCCGGCGCCGGTCGCGGTGCTCGGCGGCCTTGCGATCGGCGTCGCCGCCGGCGCGGCGAGCGGATTCGTCATTGCCCGCACCGGCATCTCCGCCTTCATCATCACTTTGGCCGGCCTGCAGATCTTCAAGGGCATCAATCTCGGCATCACCGAGGCGCAGCCCTTCTACGGCATCCCCCAGGTGGTGAAGGACTTCGGCAACCTCGCCATGGCGGGACCGATCCCCTGGCTGGTGCTGCCGATGGTTCTCGCTGCGCTCGGCATGTGGGCGCTGTTCAACCGCCTCAGGATCGGCCGTTTCATCCTGGCGATCGGCGGCAACCGCAATGCCGCCGAGCTCTCCGGCATCGACCTCAACGCGACGGTGATCTGGGCCCATGCGCTCTCCGGCCTCCTGGCGGCGATCGCCGGCATGATGCTGGTGGCACGGCTGCAGATCGGCCATCCCGCCATCGGCGAGGACTGGCTGATCTCCTCCTTCGCCGCGCCGGTGATCGGCGGCGCCGTCCTCTCCGGCGGCCATGTCAGCGTCGCCGGCACCTTCTTCGGCGTGGTGATCATCGCCATCATCACCCAGGCGCTGGTGCTCTTCGCCATCGACCCATTCGTGGTGCAGATCGTCCTCGGCGGTCTCATCCTCTGGGCGGTCGGCATCAATCGCCTGCGCGAAGTCCGGGTCGCGAGAGCGCGCGCATGACCGCTGCTCTTGAAATCCTGCACGCCTCCAAGTCCTTCCCGGGCGTCCGCGCGCTGGACGACGTCTCGCTGACGCTGCAACCGGGCTCGATCCACGCTTTGCTCGGCGAGAACGGCGCCGGCAAGTCGACCCTGATCAAGATCGTCACCGGCCTGCACCAGCCGGATGGCGGCGAGGTCCGGGTCAACGGCGAGGCCGTGCATTTCGCCAATCCGCGCCAGGCGGTGGCCGGAGGCATCGGCGCCGTGCACCAGGAGCGCAACCTGGTGACGCGGTTCTCCACCGGTGAGAACATCATGCTGGAGCGGCTGGGCGCCCATTCGCTCTCGGTCATCGACTACGGCAAGGTCCATGCCGAGGCCGCGAAATGGCTGAAGCTGCTGGACCTCGATATTGATCCCAGGACGCCGGTCACACGGCTCTCGGTCGCGCAG
>DATKNM010000153.1:0-22414 GCA_035541335.1 Binatia bacterium | reverse complement strand
GGCGGCCGGCGTCAGCTGGATGTAGCCGAAGAGAATCACGGCACCGACCAGATAGGCGGTGCCCTGCACCAGGAAGGCGAAGACCGTCAGGCCGAGGATCGCGGCCGCGAGCGGCAAGGCCCCGATGCGCGGCAACCGGTCGATCCAGAGCCGCATCGAGATGCCGATCGCAAACGGCGCGCCGGCCGCCGGCAGGATGCTGGGCGTATAGAACCGGCCGAAGACGCCGTGCTGGAAGGCGAAGATGCCGGCGCCGATCACGAGCACGGCGAGGATGTTCCAGCCCGGCTTGCGCAACGCCGCCACCGCCAGCGGCGCCACTAGGTAGAACTGCCATTCCAGCGACAGGCTCCAGGACGGCCCGAGGAACATGTACTGCGCCTCGTCCAGCACGCCGTTCGAAATGGCGCCATGCAGCAGGGTGAGGTGCGCCAGGAGATGGAGCGGCAGCCTGCCCTCGGAGATCTCGCGCACCTGATGGGCATAGTGCTGGGTGGACTCGACATCGAGCCACGGATTGGCCGGCCCGGCATGCACCAGCATCAGATCCACCATCAGGCCGAGCAGCAGGCAGACGAAATAGACCGGATAGATCCGGAACCAGCGCCGGGCAATGTAAGTCCGATAGGGCTGCGGATCCGACAGCAGCAGATGGGTGATGACGAAGCCGCTGATGATGATGAAGACGGAGACCGCGTGACCGCCCGCCTCCGGCACGACCCAGAGCCGTGGTATTCCGGCAGCGAGGCCGGTCGACACCATGACGTGGCCGACGACGACCGTCCATGCCAGCCAGCCGCGCGCACCCTCGATGCCGCGAAAGCGCTCCATCCCGTGCTCTCTTGGGCCGCCTTCTCTTGGAATGGTCACCCGCCCGCTCGGCTCATGCGAAGCCAGATTAGGTGGCGGGACCGCGCCGGGTCAATCGTTCGGCAACCGCCGCGCGTGATGATTGCGCTTCAGAATCACACTGCGTGCCGTGGCTCCGCCACAAAGCGGCGTTGACCGGGATCAACGCCGCGGTCACCGGCCGGATCTATCATCATCTGCGGCAAAGAGGTGGACATGAAGCGGCGGAGTCTGCTCCGGTTCGGCACTGGCCTGGACCTGCCCTTCTCGCCACGCCGTCAGATTACGGAGATCCTGGCATGAACGCGACGCCCGCCGAGAAGCGCGTGCTGCCGCCCGCCGTGCTCGCGGTGGCACTGATCGTCATGGTGGCGCTGCATTTCGCCTGGCCCGTAGCGCAGCTTCTCCGCTTTCCAATGACGCTGATCGGCCTGCTGCCGCTCGCGGCGGGAATCGCGTTGAACCTCTCGGTCGACCGGGCTTTCAAGACCCATCGCACGACCATCAAGCCGTTCGAGCGCCCGAGCTTCCTGGTGACCACGGGACCGTTCCGGTTCAGCCGCAATCCGATCTATCTCGGCATGGTCCTGCTGCTGCTTGGCGTGGCGCTACTGTTGGGGGCGCTGACCCCGTTTGCGGTCGTTCCGCTGTTCGCCCTGTGGATCGATCGCGGCGTCATCCGGTTCGAGGAACGAATGCTCGCGGAGACCTTCGGCGACGCTTGGCAATCCTATCGCCGGCGGGTGCGGCGCTGGATCTAGCGCCCGCGCCGGAAGACCTCGGTGCTGAGATATTTCAGCCCGGAGTCGACCAGCAGGGTCGCGATCCGCGCCTTGGGGCCGAGGCGCTGTCCCAGCCGGATCGCGGCGACCACGTTGCCGCCGGAGGAGGTGCCGGCGAACAAGCCCTCCTCCGCGGCCAGGCGGCGCGCCATCGCCTCGGCCTCGGCCGTCGACACCGGGATGATCTCGTCCGCGAGATCGGGCGCCCACATCGGCGGCGGATAGCCGATGCCGATGCCTTCGATCCGGTGCGCGCCGGGCGCGCCGCCGGAGAGCACTGCGGATTCGGCGGGCTCCACCGCGACGATCCTGACCGCCGGACGATGCCGTCGCAAGACGTCGGCGACGCCGCGCAGCGAAGCCGTGGTCCCGATCGACTGGATGAAGGCGTCGACCTTGCCTTCGCTCTGGCGCCAGATCTCCTCGCCCATGGCGTTGTAGCCGGCGATGCTGTCGCGGTTGTTGAGCTGGTCGGTCCAATAGGTGTTCGGCGCCGTCGCGATCTCCTTCGCGGCGGCGATCATGTCGGCGATCAGGCGCCGGGTGATCCTGCCGCCCTCGCTCGGCACCAAGGTGAGCTCGGCGCCGAAGGCCGCCATCTGGGTCAGCTTCTCCTCGCTGAAGGCATCCGAGGTCACGATCTTCAGCCGGTAGCCCTTGGCGGCGGCCACCAGCGCCAGCGCGGCGCCGGTCGAGCCGCCGGTATATTCGACGATGGTGTCGCCGGGCTTCAGGCGGCCGTCGCGCTCGGCGCCGGCGATCATCGCCTGGGCCATGCGGTCCTTCATGCTGCCGGTCGGGTTCAGACCCTCGAGCTTCACGACGATCTCCGCGCAGCCTGCGGGCACGACACGACGCAAGGCGACCAGCGGGGTATGGCCGATCGCGTCGAGCACCGAAGCGGCGACGGTCATGACGATTTCCGCTTCCCGGCGCCGCTCTCCAGCCAGAGCTTGAGGGCGACGGCGTTGTTGTGCGCCTCGTCGCGGGCGGCATAGAGCAGGGTGACGGTCTGCACCTTCAAGTGCCGGCGCAACGCGTCGATCGCCGCCGCTGCTTCCGGCGCCTCCAGCTCTTCCGCATAGGCGGTGCGGAACGCCGACCAGTCTTCCGGACGGCCGTGAAAGCGCTTGCGCAAAGCCGTGCTGGGCGCCAGGTCGCGCAGCCAGAGGTCGACCGCGGCCTTGTCCTTGGCGAGGCCGCGCGGCCAGAGCCGGTCGACCAGGATCCGCATTCCGTCGCCCGCCGCCGGCGGATCGTACACGCGCTTCACCGCAAGCTTCATCGTTGGCCTCTCCGCCATTTGCATGTATCTACAAATGATGTATATACATAGAACTATGCCGCGATCGCCGCAAGCTCCGAAAAATCACGCGCGTGCTGCCGCCCCAGGCGGCAAGACCCTGCGGCGCGACGCCCGCGCCTTGGTGGAAGGCTGCGCCGGCTGGAACAGCCGGCTGGCGGCGCGGCGCATCACCCAGTTTCTGGAGGCGGCCCTGGCGCCGGCCGGTCTCGGCGTGGCGCAGCTCGGCCTGCTGGCCCAGATCGCCGCCGCCGAGGACGACACCTTGGGCGCGCTGGCGCGGCGCAGCGGCCTCGAACAATCGACGCTGTCACGCAACCTCCGCACCCTGGAAGCCGATGGACTGATCGAGATCGCGGCGGTCGAGGCCGACCAGCGGCGGCGCGCGGTCTGGCTGACCGAGGCCGGCGCGCGGCGTTTGGAGGCGGCGATCCCACTCTGGAAGCGGGCGCAGGGGAGGCTCGCGCGGGACGTCGCCGCCCTCGCCCGGCGGCTGGCGGAAGCGGCCGAGGCTCTTGCCGAAACCTGATTTTCGGAGAGCTGACTCCGGAAAGCTCGCTGAGGGTGCGGTGCAATTTGATTTTGCCACCGCGGAACATTCTGCCCGATCACGGTGTTCTTTCGACGCCATCCGGCGTGGAGGCCGACCCGGCGCGGAGCTGTCATGTACCGCATCATCCTCTCCTCCCTGATCATGCTCCTCGGCCTCGTCCTCGGCGCCGGCGGCATCTGGCTCGCGAAGATCGGCGGCTCCTGGTTCTATGTCGTGCTCGGCGCCGCGCTGCTCATCTCGGGGGTGCTGCTGTTCCGGCGCAGCGGCGCCGGCCTCGTGCTCTATGCGGCAACGCTGCTCGTCACGCTCGGCTGGGCGCTGTGGGAGGTCGGGCTCGACTGGTGGCCGCTTTCCGCCCGCGGCGCGCTGCTGATCGTGATCGGCATCCTCCTGCTCGCGCCGTGGATGATGCGCGCGCCGGCCGGCCAGCCGGAGAACGGTCATGCCGGCGACCAGCCGGATCCATTGCGGTGGAGCCGCCGCCTCCTCGCCGGCGCGCTGGCGATCTCGGTCGTGATCGGCCTTGTCGCCATGTCGCAGAATCCGCATGACTTCGCCGGCAGCTTTTCCGACCAGCAGATGGCGGCAACCCAGGACGTGAAGTCCGGGGCGGCGCCGAACGGCGTGCCCGATGGAGAGTGGCACGCCTATGGCCGGACCGCAGCCGGCCAGCGCTATTCACCGCTGGCCCAGATCACGCCCAACAACGTCGACCAGCTGCAGGTCGCCTGGACCTACGAGACCGGCGACGTCAGGGGATCGAACGATCCCCATGAATCGACCTATGAGGTCACGCCGCTGATGGTGGACAACACCGTCTACATCTGCACGCCGCATGACCTGGTGATCGCCCTCGACCCCGTCACCGGCCACGAGAAGTGGCGCTTCGACCCGCATCTGAAGGAGCCGCCGCATCAGATCATGCAGCACCTGACCTGCCGCGGCGTCTCCTATTACGACGGCAGCGCCGCCGCGCCGCAACCGACCGCCTCCGCCGCGCCCGATCCGGCGGCGGAGGCGAAGCGCCTCGCCGCCAGCGAGGCCGAGGTGACGACCAAGGCGGCGGGCGTCATCGAGAACGTGATCGCCGGCGTCGCCAAGCCGGGCGAGCCGAACCCGCTGGTCGACCGCAAGGAGGTCTCGAACACGGTTCCGGTCGATCCGAGCTGCATCAAGCGGCTGTTCGCGCCGACCTCGGACGGCCGACTGATCGCGCTCAGCGCCGCGACCGGCATGATCTGCCCCGGCTTCGGCGGCGACGACGGCACGATCAACCTCTGGGCCAACATGCCGAACGTGACGCCGGGCTCCACCTACACGACCTCGCCGCCGGTGGTGACCGACCACCTGGTGATCGTCGGCGGCGCGGTGGACGACGATCTTTCCACCCACTCGCCCTCCGGCGTGATCCGCGCCTTCGACATCAACACCGGGGACCTGGTCTGGAACTTCGATTCGAAGAACCCCGACGCCACCGCGCCGATCGCCAACGGCCAGACCTATTCCGAGAACGCGCCAAACTCCTGGAGCGTCGCCAGCTACGACCCGCAGCTCGGCCTGGTCTACCTGCCGATGGGCAACCAGTCGCCGGACCAGTACGGCGCCGGCCGCAGCCCTGCGGTCGAGAAGTTCTCGTCCTCGATCACCGCGCTCGACGCCAACACCGGCAAGGTCGCCTGGGTGTTCCAGACCGTGCATCACGATCTCTGGGACATGGACGTGCCGGCGCAGCCGAGCCTGATCGACCTCACCATCGGCGGCCAGACCGTGCCCGCGCTGGTCGCGCCGACCAAGCAGGGCGAGGTCTATGTCCTCAACCGCAAGACCGGGCAGCCGGTGATCCCGGTGACCGAGATGCCGGCCCCGACCGGCGCCGTCAAAGGCGACACCACCGCGCCGACCCAGCCGGTCTCCATCGTCTCCTTCATGCCGCAGCCGCTGACCGAGGCCGACATGTGGGGCGCGACGCCGATCGACCAGATGCTCTGCCGCATCGCCTTCCGGCAGCTCGACTACAAGGGCCGCTACACGCCGCCGACCGAGCGCGGCTCGATCATCTATCCCGGCAATTTCGGCGCCTTCAACTGGGGCGGCGTCGCGGTCGATCCCGATCGCCAGGTGATGTTCGCGATGCCGGTCTATCTCGCCTTCACCTCGAAGCTGATCCCGCGGCCCGATCCCGATGCGCGCGTGGTCAGCAAGGGCGATGAGGACCTGTTCAACGAGAATTTCGGCGCACCCTATGCGTCGAAGATGGGCGCCTTCCTCTCGCCCCTCGGCTTCCCCTGCCAGCAGCCGCCCTGGGGCTATGTGGCGGGCGTCGATCTCACCACCGGCAAGACCATCTACCGGCACGTCAACGGCACGGTGCACGACCTCGCGCCGATCCCGCTGCCGTTCAAGATGGGCGTGCCGGGCATCGGCGGACCGATCATCACCAAGGGCGGGCTCGCCTTCCTCAGCGGCACCATGGACTATTACATCCGCGCCTATGAGCTCGCGACCGGCGAGGAGATCTGGCACGACCGCCTGCCCGCCGGCGGCCAGGCGACGCCCTCGACCTATCTCGGCGCCGACGGCCGGCAGTACCTGATCGTGGTCGCGGGCGGCCACGGCTCGACCGGAACCAAGGCCGGGGACTTCATCATCGCCTACGCACTGCCCAAGGAAAGCTGAACCGACACCGGCAGGTGTTGGTGTGCGGAATTGGTTGCGCCGCTGTCATGCATATCGATGTTGGCGCGGTCGAATCCGCCGCGATAGTGCGCCAGTTCACAGTCACGCCGGCTGAATAATCCTATACTCGACTTCGGTCCCACACCGCGCGGCGAGATGACAAAGCCGCGCGGGGCCGGACGACCAGGCTTTCGCAACACTCGACCGACCGGGATGACCCGGGCGCAATGCCGCGTCCGGGAACGACGTTCCGCGCCCTTCGGCGCAGGGCGAGCATCAACGGGGACAGAGCACGGAAAGGAAGCCCTATGGACGACATTCAAGTGTTACCTGAGCGGCCGCAGCTCTCGGACCAAGAGGTCCTCAGCCACTTCCGAACCTTCAGGACGCCGCCCGACGACTTCAACCCGCTCGTCGCCTCGGAGCGCGAGCTGATGGTGCACAACCTGCCACGGCGGCCGAACCCGGAAACCCATCCGCGGCTCGCCGCCAAGTGGCAGCGGATCGCGGAGCAGCAGCGCTTCCGGTTCATCACGCCGGAGCTCAGGGTGCTGCCCAATATCCGGCGGCGCCCGGACCACGACCTGCTCGCGCGCCGGAGACTGACCGACCGCGAGATCAAGCGCTACACCGACAAGCTCCTCTTCAAGTACACGTCGAGCGAGGTCGAGCACATCATCGCGATCCTCGCCCGGCTGCCGGAGACCTCCACCAATTGGAGCGGCGCCTATGTGAAGCGGCCGGCCGCGGAGCCGGTCGTCACGGTCACCGGCGAATGGCGGGTGCCGGGGGTCAATCCGCCGGCCTCCGCCTGGAACGGCACCGGCTACAACGACGGCACTTACATCTGCGTCGTGTGGGTCGGCATCGACGGCACGCAAGGCTCGAGCGACGTGATGCAGGCCGGCACGGGATCGCAATGCGTGGTCTCCGGCGGCAAGATGGTCTCCACCACCTTCTTCGCCTGGACCGAATGGTTCTCGCTGCCCTGGGTGAGCGTGGTGAATTTCCCGGTGCAGGTCGGCGACATCATCTCCTGCACGGTCTGCGCGCCGTTCAGCAACAACCACGGCACAGCGATGTTCAACAACCTCAGCTCCGGCGTGACCACCAACGTCCCGATCGATCCGCCGTCGGGCACCACGCTCAGCGGCAATGTCGCCGAATGGATCGTCGAGGATCCCGGCCTCATCGGCGGCGGGCTCTACCCGTTCCCCAACTACGGTTCCACCGTGTTCAACGACTGCACGGCGGGAACGAAGAATTACGAGCTCGATCTCGGCACCGGGAAGGAGATGGACATGGTCGATGTCGCCAACAAGGTGATCTCCTCGGGCTCGATCGAGAACAACCGCACCCTCTTCTGCCGCTACGGCTCGGTCTAGACGGCGCGTTCCTCGGACTTCGACGCGGGCGACTTCAACGCGGCGGCCAGGAACTCCACGAAGGCCTTGACCTTCGTGGAGGGCCTCGGCCCGCCGGGGAAGACCGCGTGCACCTCGACCGGCTCCAGGCGGTAGTCGGCGAGCAGGCGCTTGAGCGCGCCCGATTTCAACTCCGGCCCACACATCACGCGGGATGCCATGGCGATGCCGAGACCGGCCATCGCGCTGGCGAAGACCCCGGGGCCGGAGTTGGTGTGTATCCTCCCGCGCACGTCCACCGACGTGACGGCGCCGTCCCGCTCGAACGCCCAGGTCGCGCGGCCGAAGCCGCCGGGGCCGAAGATGCAGTCGTGCTCCGCGAGGTCGGCCGGGCGCTTGGGCGTGCCCCGCGCCTCGAGATAACGCGGCGCCGCCACCAGATAGCGCTCCAGGGTCGTGAGCTTGCGCGCGCCGAAGGCGGAGTCGTCGAGCGCCCCGAGCCGGATCGCCACATCGGCGCCTTCAGCCACCAGGTCCTGCCGCTCGTCGGCGACGCTGAGCTCGACGCGCAGCAGCGGATGCCGGCTGAGAAAGTCATGGAGCCGCGGGATCACCTCGCGCGTGCCGTAGAGCACAGGGATGACGAGGCGAATGGTGCCGCGGAGCGAATCGCGGCCGCGTGCGGCGTCCTCCGCGTCCTCCAGCTCCGCCAGGACCTCGCGTGCGCGGTCGAGAAAGAGTGCTCCAGCATCAGTGAGCGTGATGCGCCGCGTGGTGCGAAGCAGCAGCTTGACGCCGAGCCGCGCCTCCAATTCTCCGACGATGCGCGAGACCGAGGGCTGCGAAAGACCGAGCTCCCGCGCCGCCTTGGAGAAGCTGCCGCTCTCCGCCGCGCGGATGAACACCGCGAGCTCTTGTAGCCGATCACTCATTTGTACATCGGATAAATGATCTTCGCGTCCGACCTATACCCCAGTCCGGACGAATACACCACCTTGCCCGTTGCAGCGGACCCGGACGGGCGCCGCCAAACCGAGGAGGAAACCATGAGCCTGCAAGACCGTCTCGATGCCCTGAAGGCCGACTTCGAATCCGGCAAGTTCCCCCTGAAGCCAACTCCGGAAGCGCTGGCGACCATGCACCGGGCCACCGCCGAGCTGATCGCCGGCGGCCAGGCCGCGCGCGCGAAGCAGGCGGGCGCGATCGCCCCGGAATTCACCCTCGCCGATCCCGACGGCAATCCGGTCTCGTCGAAGGAGCTGTTGAAGCGTGGACCGCTGGTCCTCTCCTTCTATCGCGGCGTCTGGTGCCCCTATTGCAACCTGGAGCTCCAGGCACTGCAGGCGGCACTGCCGGAGATCCGGGCGCGCGGCGCCGGTCTGGTTGCGATCTCGCCGCAGACCGCACCCAACAGCCGCCGGTCTCAACGCGAGAACAAGCTCGATTTCCCGATCGTCAGCGACGCGAAGAGCGAGGTCGCCGATGCCTTCGGCATCCGCTTCGCCCTGCCGCCCTATCTCGTCGAGCTCTACAAGAGTTTCAAGAACGACCTGCCGGCCTTCAACAACGATCCCGCCTGGGTGCTGCCGATGCCGGCACGCTATGTGATCGACCGCGACGGCGTGATCGCTTACGCCGAGGTCAATCCCGACTACACCCGCCGGCCGGATCCGAGCGAGCTATTCCCCGCGCTCGATCGCCTGGCCGCCGGCAAGGCTGCATAGCAAGCATGAGAGTCGCGGCGGCGCAGTGCCGCCGCGATCTACTTCTTCACTGCGATCATGAAGAGGCGCGGGAAGCGGAACAGCACCTTGCCGTCGGCCATCGCCGGATAGGCCCGGGCGATGCGCGCCTGGTAGTCGGCGAGGAAGGCCAGGCGCTCGGCCGCCGGCACCACGTCGAGATAGGGGCGGAGGCCGGTGCCCTTCACCCATTCGACCACCGCCGCCGCATCGGCCAGCGGATGCTGGTAGACGGTCTGCCAGAGATCGAACCGCGCCGACTTCGGCGCCAGGCGTTCGTAATAGGCGGCGGGCTCCGGAATCTCCTCGCGCCGGTCGTCGAAGCCGTCGAACGCCTTCGCCCAAGGACCGGCGGCGATGGTCTCGCGGACCAGGGTGTGGTTGGGCTCGTTGAGGTTGTCCGGCATCTGGATCGCGAGCACGCCGCCCGGCCGCAGCTGATCCATCAGCCGCGCCAGCACGTCGATGTGCCGCGGCACCCACTGGAAGACCGCGTTGGAGTAGAGGAGATCGGCGGGCGCCGCCGGCCGCCAGGCGGAAAGATCGGCTTCTTCGAAACGGATCTGCGGCAGCCGCTTCCGCGCCGCCGCCAGCATGTTCGCGTCGCTGTCGAGGCCGGAGACCGCATCCGGCCCGTAGCGCGCGACCAGCAGCTCGGTGGAGTTGCCGGGGCCGCAGCCGAGATCGACGGCCGACGCGACCGTCTCCAGCGGCACCTGCGCCAGCAGATCCCGCGCCGGGCGGGTGCGCTCATCCTCGAACTTCACGTATTGGCTGGCGGACCAGGCCATCTTTTCCTCGCGGTGCAGTCGGGCGGGCGATTGTTTCTCAGATTGGACGCGCCGCGTAGCGGCATTTGCTTGGCCTAGCCTCACATGAGGTCCGGCTCAGCCGCGGAGCCGCGCCCGCACGGTGAGGGAGATGCCGACGGCGATGACGGCGATGCCGATCCAGACGATGGCGGCGTAGCGCTCGCCCAAGCCCGCCGTGCCGGCGATGACGCCGACCGCGGCACCCACGGTGCCGATCTGGCTCAGGGTCACCGGCCCGCCCACCAGCTGGAGCTGGAAGAAGAGCGCGAACATGCCGGCGCTGGCGGCGACCTGCAGCAGCGCGAGCCCGGGCACGGTCGGCAATACCGCGACGCCGCCGAGCGTGCCGGTCAGAGCGGCACAAGCGATCAGAAGTATAGCGGCGACGGCATTGCTGCCGACCGCGAGCACGAGGGACGGCGTGCCCTTGGGCAGGTCGAGGGTGCGATAGACATTGCCGAGAGCGAGGCTCAGCGGCACCAGAACGCCGAGCCCGACCCAGAGCCAATCGACGCTGTGTCCCATCTCGCCGCGGGCCGAGGCGACGAGCAAGGTGCCGACGAAGCCGATGGCGATGCCGGCAAGCTCCAGCGGCTTCGGCGAACGCAATCGCGCCGCCAGGGAGAAGACGACGGTGAACATCGGCGAGAGCGTGAACAGGATCGCCGCATAGGCGCTCCCCAAGTGTGGGATCGCGGTGAACACGAGGGCATTGGGGAGCGCGTAGGACACGAAGGCGACGACCGCGAAATAGCGCAGATGCCGTGCGTCGAGGGGCAGCCGCTGCCGCTTCACGGCGAGGACGGTGCCCAGCACGACGGCGCCGCCGGCGGAGATCAGCGCCGACCAGACCAGCGGCGGCACGCCGGCCGCGCCCGACAGCTTGCCCAGGGGGAAATTGAGGCCGAGCAGCGTTCCCACCATCAAGAGCAAGGCGGCCGGCGCCTGCAGCAGCCGCGTGACGGTCGAGGGCGAGGCGACGGATGAATCGGGCACGGATTTGCGACGCGGTGGGAGGAAGTCGGGTGCGGCGGAACCGGTTGCACCGGACGGCATTGCAGGCGAGGTTATCGCTCCCCCGCCGCCCGCTCAAGCCACCCGAAAAGAGGAATTCATGGACTCGCTGCTGACCCAGGGCATCGCCCTGCCCCGCCTCGGCCTCGGCACCTATCGCATGACCGGCGGCACCTGCCGCGCGGCGGTGGCCTCGGGGCTGGCGCTCGGCTATCGCCACATCGACACCGCGGAGATGTACGGCAACGAGGATGCGGTCGGCGCCGGGATCGCCGATGCCGGCCTGCCGCGCGACCAGATCCATGTCACCACCAAGGCCTGGAACGACCACCTGGCGCCGGATGCGATCCGCCACGCAATCGAGTCCAGCCTCGCGAAGCTGAAGCTCGATTATGTCGATCTTTACCTGATTCACTGGCCGTCGCCGCATATGGACCTACCGGCGGCCCTGGAGACGCTGATGCGCCTCCGCTCCGAGAAACTCACCCGCGCCATCGGCGTCGCCAACTTCAACCTGCCGCTCTTGAAGCAGGCGGTGGAGAAGATCGGTGCGCCCATCGCCTGCAACCAGATCGAATACCACGTCTTCCTCGACCAGACGCCGATGCGGGCCTACATGGCGCAGCAGCGGATCCCGCTGGTCGCCTATGCGCCGCTGGCGCAAGGACGGCTCGCCGAGACGCCGGAGCTGGCGGCGATCGCCGAGAAACACGGCGCCTCAGCTGCGCAGGTTGCGCTCGCCTGGCTCCTCGGGCAGGAGAACGTCGCCGCGATCCCGAAGGCGCAACGCCGCGAGAGCCAGCAGGCGAACCTCGACGCCTTGAAGATCAAGCTCGACGACGCCGACCGGAAGGCGATCGCCGCCCTGCCCAAGGACCGCCGCTTCGTCAATCCCGGCTTTGCGCCGGACTGGAACGCGAAGGGCTAGCGGCGGCGCACGGCGATCCAGAAGGAAGCCTGCGCGACGATGCCGGCGCCCGTCAGCACCAGGGTCGCCGCCAGCACGGGATTGCCGCCGATGCCGGCAAGCGCGGTGCAGAGCGCGCCGACCGCCATCTGGGTGAAGCCGTAGAGGCCGGAGGCGGAGCCGATCACCAGCGGGTTGACGCTGACCGCCTGGGTGAGGGCGGCCGGCGCCGCGACGCCGACCCCGACGGTGAAGACGAACAGCATCGCAACCGTCAGCGCGACGCCGAATTCGCCGGCGAGCACCGCCATGAGCAGGATCATGATCGCGACCACGCTGACGAGATTCGCGAGCACCAGCAGCCGGCCCATCGGCACGCGGCCGATCAGGCGGCTCGCCACCATGCTGCCGATCCAGACCCCGCCGATCAGGATCGCGAGATAGATGCCGACCTCGTAGGACGGGCGGTGCAGCTGATCGACGAAGACGAAGGGTGCCGCGGCGATGAAGGCGTACATCGAGGTGGTGGCGCAGCCGCCGCCGACTGCATAGCCGAGGAAGGCGGGCGATCGCAGCAGATGCCCGTAGCTCCGCGCCAGCGCGGCGACGCTGTGCGCGCCGGGTTTGCCGGTCTCGGGCAGCAGGCGCCAGGTGAACACCATATTGGCGATGCCGAGGCCGCAGAGCGCGACGAAGATCGAGCGCCAGCCGAGCGTCTCCGCCATGGCGCCGCCGATCATGGGTGCTACGCCGGGGCCGACGGTGATCATCAGGTTCATGAGGGCGAGGCGCCGCGCGGTCTCCGCCGGCGGCGACGTGTCGCGCACGATGGCGCGGGCGAGCACCAGCCCGGCGCAGCCGCCGAGCGCCTGGAAGAGCCGCGCCACGATCAGCGGATGGATGCCCGGTGCGAGGCCGCAGGCGATGCCGGCCAGGAGATAGATCACCAGCCCGCCCATCAGCACCGGTCGCCGCCCGAAGCGGTCGGAAAGCGGTCCATAGACCAGCTGCCCGACCGCGAGGCCGAAGATATAGACGCTGATGGTCATCTGCATGGCGCCGGTGCCGGCGCCGAGATCGGCCCCGGCTCGCGGCAAAGCCGGCACAAAGATGTGCATGGCGAGGGTGCCGCTGAAGGCGAGCAGCGCCAGCAGCCAGAGCGGAACCCGGATCCCGCGCGGACTCTCCGCTTCCACGCTCACGCTTCCTCGCTCTGCGTTGCCGCGAGCAAGCGGCCGATGTGATCAAGTACGCGTGTCGCCGCCGCGAGATCCGCTTCGGAGATGTCGGCGAGCAGGCGCTTGCGCAGGCGGCGCGCCACCGACTCCACCTGGGCGACGATCGTGGCACCCTGCGCAGTCACGGCGATGTCCTTGGCGCGCCGGTCTGCGACGTCGGCGCGGCGGCTGACCAGCCCCGCCGCCTCGAGCGCATCCAAGAGGCGCACGACGGACGAGTTGTCGAGCGCCAAGGAGGCGGCGAGATCCTTCTGCCGCATCGGCCGGCGCGCGCGGGCGAGATGCAGCAGCGGCAGCCAAGTCGCTTCCGTCAAGCCAAACGGCTCCAACGCGCGATCGACGGCGCGACGCCATTGCCGGGCGGTCTGGGCCACCAGAGCGCCGAAACCGTCCTGCAGCGGAGAGCCGGAATTGGTCACGATTTAGATGAGATCACTATAGTTGATATGTCATCTATTTGCCGCAAAATTCCGGCGAGGGCAAGCCCGCTTCTCTTCGCCGCGAATGACCTAAATCAAGGAAATCACCCGTCTTTCCGGGGAAGCTGCGGCCTTAAGATCGCGCACCCCCAATCAATAAGGACGGGGCATGTTCCAGGTACGGATTCACGGGCGCGGCGGACAGGGCGTGGTGACGGCGGCGGAGATGCTGTCGATCGCCGCCTTCCTGGAGGGCCGCCACGCCCAGGCCTTCCCGAGCTTCGGCTCGGAGCGCACCGGGGCGCCGGTCATGGCCTTCTGCCGGATCGACGACAAGGAGATCCGGGTGCGGGAGCCGGTGATGGAGCCGGACGCGCTGATCGTGCAGGACCCGACCCTGCTGCACCAGGTCGACGTGTTCCAGGGGCTGAGGCCCCAGGGCTATGTGCTGATCAATTCCTCGCGCAGCATCGGGGAGCTCGGCCTCGGCGCGCTCGCGGCGCGCTGTCCGCGCGACCATCTGCTGACCGTGCCGGCGACCGAGCTCGCGCTGAAGCATGTCGGTCGGCCGCTGCCCAATGCCGCGTTGCTCGGCGGGCTCGCCGCCTTCGCCGGCCTCGTGCACCTGAAATCGATCGCGGCCGCGATCGGCGAGAAGTTCTCCGGCACAGTCGCCACCGCGAACATCGCCGCCGCCGAGGCCGCGCATGACTGGGTGCGGGAAGAGATGAAGGACAACGGCGCCAAAGAGGCCGCGCAATGCTGAGACAGATCGAAGGCTCCCAAGCCGTCGCCGAGACCGTGGCGCTATGCCGCCCGGAGGTGGTCTGCGCCTATCCGATCAGCCCGCAGACCCATATCGTCGAGGCGGTGGGCCGGCTGGTGAAGTCGGGCAAGCTCAAGGCCTGCGAGTTCATCAATGTCGAGAGCGAGTTCGCCGCCATGTCGGTCGCGATCGGCGCCAGCGCCGGCGGCGCGCGCGCCTATACCGCGACCGCGAGCCAGGGTCTCCTCTTCATGGTGGAGGCGATCTACAACGCCTCGGGCCTGGGGCTGCCGATCGTGATGACGGTCGCCAACCGGGCGATCGGCGCGCCGATCAACATCTGGAACGACCACAGCGATTCGCTCTCCCAGCGCGACA
The DNA here is from genome assembly GCA_035541335.1 of Binatia bacterium. Classification (GTDB taxonomy): domain Bacteria; phylum Pseudomonadota; class Alphaproteobacteria; order Dongiales; family Dongiaceae; genus Dongia. The sequence goes on along the minus strand of DATKNM010000153.1, from coordinate 7,611 downwards.
GCGGCTGGATCCAGCTCTTCGCCGAAACCAACCAGGAGGCGGCGGACCTCCACATCCAGGCCTTCCGCCTCGGCGAGCAATTGTCGCTGCCGGTGATGGTCTGCATGGACGGTTTCATCCTGACCCATGCCTATGAACGGGTCGATCTGCCGAGTCAGGCGCAGGTCGATGCCTTCCTGCCGCGCTACCTGCCGCGCCAGGTGCTGGATCCCAGCGATCCCGTCACCATCGGCGCCATGGTGGGACCGGAGGCCTTCACCGAGGTGCGCTATCTCGCCCACTATCGCCAGGAGCAGGCGCTGGAGCTCATCCCGGAGATCGCCGCCGACTTCGCGCAGCAGTTCGGCCGCGAATCCGGCGGCCTCCTCCGGCCCTATCGCATCGAAGACGCCGAGACCGTGGTGATCGCCATGGGTTCGGTGCTCGGCACCATCAAGGACGTGATCGACGAGATGCGCGACCGCGGCGTCCGCATCGGCGCGCTCGGCATCGTCAGCTATCGCCCGTTCCCGGCGGCGGCCCTGCGCAAGGCGCTGGTCTGCGCCAAGCGCTGGGTCGTGATCGAGAAGTCGCTGGCGGTGGGCCTGGGCGGCGTGGTCGCGACCGACGTCCGCATGGCGCTCGATCCCAGCCGGCACCAGCCGGGCACGACGGTGATCGCAGGCTTGGGCGGCCGCGCCATCACCAAGGCGTCGCTGCACCACATCCTCGGCGAGGTCGTCGAGGAGCGGGCCGAGCCGCTGCACTTCCTCGACCTCGAGGTAGAGGTGGTGAAACGCCAGCTCGAGCGCATGGGTGCGACGCATCGGCACGGCCCGATCGCGGAGAGTCTGCTGAAAGACATCGGCGCGGTCGCCGCGCGCATCGCCTGAGGCGGGAGCGAACATGCCCTACACACAAGTCAAGTTCTACCAGACCGGTACCCACACGATCGGCAACCGGCTGCTGCCGGAGGAGAGCCGCACCGCGCAATCCGACATGGAGCGCGCCAATTCGCTCTCCTGCGGCCACCGCGCCTGCCAGGGCTGCGGCGAGGCCCTGGGCGCGCGCTATGCGGTCGATGCGGCGATGCGCGCCGCCGGACGCGATCTCGTCGCCGCCAACGCCACCGGCTGCCTCGAGGTCTTCTCGACGCCCTATCCGGAAACCTCGTGGCAGCTGCCGTGGATTCATTCGCTGTTCGGCAACGCGGCCGCGGTCGCGACCGGACTCGCCGCCGCCATGAAGGTGAAGGGCAAGGCGACCCGCGTGATCGCCCAGGGCGGCGACGGCGGCACCACCGATATCGGCTTCGGCTGCCTCTCCGGCATGTTCGAGCGCAACGACGACGTGCTCTACATCTGCTACGACAACGAAGGCTACATGAACACCGGCGTGCAGCGTTCCTCGGCGACGCCGCCCGCCGCGCGGACCGCCACCACCGACGCGGTCGGCAAGGAGCCGGGCAACGTGTTCGGCCAGGGGAAGGACGTGCCGCGGATCGCGCTCGCCCACGAGATCCCCTATGTCGCGACCGCGACCGTCGCCAATCTCCGCGACCTCGAGGCCAAGGTCGAGAAGGCGATGACCTTCCGCGGCGCCCGCTACATCCACGTGCTGGTGCCCTGCCCCTTGGGCTGGGGCACGGTCTCCCACGACACGATCCGGATCGCACGGCTGGCAGTCGAGACCGGCCTCTTCCCGGTGTTCGAGGGCGAGCGCGGCGAGATTACCGGCACCCTGAAGATCCGCGCCCGGCGCCCGGTCGAGGAGTACCTGAAGCCGCAGAAGCGCTTCGCGCATCTCTTCAAGGGCGAGAGCGGCGTGGCGGTGATCGAGCGGCTGCAGGCGATCGCCGACCGGAACATCGTGCGCTACCGGCTGATCGACCCGCAGGCTGAAGTTTAGGAGGCGGAGATTTGACCGATGGAAGACAAACCCTTTGCCATCACGCTCGACGTCGGAACCAGCCGCGCCAACCACACCGGAAGCTGGCGCACGGAGCGCCCGATCTATGCCGACCACATCCCGCCCTGCAACGCCGCCTGCCCGGCCGGCGAGGACATCCAGGGCTGGCTCTACCTCGCGGAGGAAGGACGCTATCGCGAGGCCTTCGAGAGCCTGACCCAGAACAACCCGATGCCGGCGGTGATGGGCCGGGTCTGCTATCACCCCTGCGAGACCGCCTGCAACCGCGCGAAGATCGACCATGCGGTCGGCATCAACGCGGTCGAGCGCTTCCTCGGCGACGAGGCGATCCGCCAGGGCTGGCGCTTTCCGAAGCCCGCGACCCGCAGCGGCAAGCGCGTGCTGGTGATCGGCGCCGGGCCCTCCGGCCTCGCCACCGCCTATCACCTCGCCCGCCGCGGCCATGACGTCACGATCAAGGAAGCCGGGCCGATGGCCGGCGGCATGATGCGCTTCGGCATCCCGAAATACCGCCTGCCGCGGGAGATCCTGGACGCCGAGATCCAGCGCATCCTTGATCTCGGCGTGACCCTGGAGCTGAACGCCAAGGTCGAGAACGTGCGGGAGGCGATGAAGGGCTTCGACGCCGCCTTCCTCGCGATCGGCGCGCAGCTGGCGAAGCGCGCCTATGTCCCGGCGGCGCAGGGCGCCAAGATCCTGGACGCGGTCTCGGTGCTGCGCTCCATGGAGGGTGCGGAGAAGCCGATGCTCGGCCGCAAGGTCGTCGTTTATGGCGGCGGCAACACCGCGATCGACGTCGCCCGCACCGCGCGCCGCCTCGGCGCCGCGGAGACGCTGATCGTCTATCGCCGCACCCGCGACCGCATGCCGGCCCACGATTTCGAGGTCGAGGAGGCGATCGAGGAAGGCGTGCTGCTGAAATGGCTCTCCACCATCACGCATGCCGAGGACGGCAAGCTCACCATCGAGAAGATGGTGCTGGACGAGAAGGGCTTCCCGCAGCCGACCGGGGAATTCGAGACGCTGGAGGCCGACAGCCTGATCCTGGCCCTCGGGCAGGACGTCGATCTCGGCCTCATCAAGGACGTGCCGGGCCTCGCGACCAAGGACGGCGTCACGGTCGATGCCTCGATGATGACCGGGCTTCCCGGCCTCTTCGCCGGCGGCGACGCGGTCCCGGCGGAGCGCACGGTCACCGTCGCCATGGGCCACGGCAAGAAGGCCGCCGCCAATATCGACGCCTTCCTCAAGGGCGCCGTCTATCGGAAGCCCGACCCGCACGGCGAGGCGGCGTTCGAGCACCTCAACACCTGGTACTACACCGACGCCCCGCACCAGGTGCGCGCGAAGCTCGAAGCGGCGCTCCGAGTGGACGGCTTCGCCGAGGTGGTGCAGGGCCTCGATGCGGAGACCGCGCTCTTCGAGGCGCGGCGCTGCCTCTCCTGCGGCAACTGCTTCGAATGCGACAATTGCTACGGCGTCTGCCCGGACAACGCGATCATCAAGCTCGGCGCCGGCAACCGCTATCGCATCGACTACGACTTCTGCAAAGGCTGCGGCCTCTGCGCCCATGAATGCCCTTGCGGCGCCATCGACATGGTGCCGGAGGAGATTTGACAAGGCGCACCCTCCCACGACGCTCATCGCGCGGAGAGGTCAACCCCACACACCGTGGCGCGGAGAGATCAACCCCCACTCCGGCTCGCCCCCATCTTGGGGGCGAGTGATTTTGTGGTTGCGTCTTCCTGACGATTCGAATCGGCTCTATCCTGCCCCCGCCCCCAAGATTGGGGCGGGTTGGGGTGGGGGTTGACGGGAGAGCGACCCTCGATGGTTCCCAACATCGCAGAGCGCGTTGGTGATCCGTCATGTCCCGCATCCTCATCATCGGCAATGCCGGCGGCGGCAAGTCCGTGCTGGCGCGGAAGCTTGCGGCGAAGCGCGGGCTGCCCTGCCATGAGATCGACCGGATCATGTGGCGGCCGGGCTGGGCGCTGGCGCCACGCGAGGAATACGAGGCGGCGCATGCGGCGCTGATCGCCGGCGAAGCATGGGTGATCGAGGGCCTGGGCTGGGACGAGACGCTGCCCGAGCGCTTCCGGCGCGCGACCGAGATCATCCTGATCGACATGCCGATCTGGATGCATTTCTGGCTGGCGGCCGAACGGCAGTTCCTGTGGCTGCAAGGGAAGCTCGATAACCCGGTCGCCGGCATCGCCGAGGCGCCGACCACCGAGGCGATGTTCGAGACCCTGTGGGAGACCGACCGGCAGTCCATGCCGGCGATCCGCCGGCTGACGGACGAAGCGGAGCGCGCCGGCAAGAAGGTGATGCGGATATCCTCGGTCGCGGAACTGAACGCGTTCTCTGAAGCACTCTGATCGCGATTGGCGGCGGCCGTTCCTGGCCGGGACCGCCGCTCATGCGGCGAAGTGGGCCAAGGACAGGATGTAGGCGACCCGGTCGTCCTCGACCGGCTTGTCGCGCCCGAGCGGCAGCATCAGCATCTCGAATCGCATGAAATCGCGACCGACGAGATAGGGCCGGCCGCGCACCACCAGCGGCCCGGCGTCGGCGATCAGCCGGTCGTAGACGGCGAACCAGCGCTCGCCGCCCTGCTGCAGCTCCGACATGTAGCTGCGGGTCATCCCCGAGGTCCGGAACATCTCGGCGCGGGCCGAACCGACATATCGATAAAGCGCGTCATAGTCGCGATAGCGGTTCGGTCGCGCGTGGAACTCGACGAGGCCGATCCAGGGCAACAGCCGGGGAAATGCGACCGGATCGAAAGCGGAGCGACGCGGCACGCGCCCGACCTTGGGCCAGGCGTTCCAGGCGGCGAGGAGCTCGATCAGGCTGGCCGCCGCCGGCCGATCGATGATCTCCAGCGTCGGATCCTCGGATCGACCCTCGAAGGCCAGACCTTCGGATGGAGGTTGCGCCCCGCCGGCACTCATCGCCCGACCCTCTCCTGAGGTTGAGCCCCTTGCCCGCCGATGTCGTCCCCGATGCGAGATGTTCGGCCGCTTCGCCCCGTGGCGTCAAGAAGGGCGTGTCTCCCGCGGCGGGATGACGGCCGATCATGTGGAATGCTAGGGTCCCCGACGATTCGGCAACAGCAAGAGTGAACCCATGCCCGCGCAACCCGCGCCGCGCAAGATCATCTTCGACACCGATCCCGGCCAGGACGATATGGCGGCGATCCTGATGGCCCTCGCCTCGCCGGAGGAGATCGAGGTGCTGGGCATCGTGGCGGTCGCCGGCAACGTGCCTTTGCACCACACCAGCCGCAATGCGCGGAAGGTCTGCGAGCTCGCCGGCCGGAGGGATATCCCGGTCTTTGCCGGCAGCGAGAACCCCTTCGGCCGCAAGCTGGTGACCGCCGAGCACGTGCACGGCAAGACCGGGCTCGACGGGCCCGACCTCCCTGAACCGACCATGCCGCTGCAGCCGAAGTACGGCGTCGATTTCCTGATCGAGACCCTGCAGGCGGCGGCCGAGGGCGAGATCACGCTCTGCACCCTGGGGCCGCTGACCGATGTGGCGACCGCAATCGCGCGCGCCCCCGGCATCAAGCCGAAGATCCGCGAGATCGTGATGATGGCCGGCGCCTATTTCGAGGTCGGCAACATCACCCCGGCGGCGGAGTTCAACGTCTATGTCGACCCGACCGCCGCGGACATCGTGTTCAAGAGCGGCGTGCCGCTGGTCGTGATGCCGCTCGACGTCACGCACAAATTGCTGATGACCGAACCGCGGCTGGATCATCTCGCGGGCATGGGCAATCGCTGCGGCAAGGCGCTCGGCGAGGCCCTGACCTTCTCCCGGAGCTTCGACATCAACAAATACGGCCTGGACGGCGCGCCGCTGCACGATCCCACCACCATCGCCTATCTGCTGCGCCCGGAGCTGTTCGGCGGCCGGCACATCAACGTGACGATCGAGACCGACAGCGAGCTCACCATGGGTATGACGGTCGCCGATTACTGGCGCGTCACCGACCGGCCGGCCAACGCCCGCTACATGCGCGACGTCGACGCCGCGGGGTTCTTCGATCTTCTCTTCGAGCGCATCGCAAGGCTGCCTTAGCGCCTCACGGCTTCGGATGCGCGGCGAAGAATTGCCAGATGAGCGGGGTCGCGGCGATCGCCTGTGAGGGCGGGTCGAGCACCTTCAGCATCTGCTTGCCGCTGGGCCAGGAATGGCCGCCGCCGTCGATGACGTAGTAATCGACCGCGGCATTGCCGACACAGAGCGGATAGGAGTTGAGCGTGACACCCGGCGCCGGCCTGCTGACGATCGGGTCCTTGCGGCAATCGTCATAAGCCGCCCAGAACTCGATCGAGCGCGCCACCGGCGGATAGGGATACCTGGTGATCGACTTCGGCCCGACGCCGCCCCCGATCGGCACGTTCTGGTCCGCCGTGCCGTGGAAGTCGATGACCGCCACGGGAAATCGCGGCTCGCAGGGCACGACCACGACGACGCCGGAGACCACGCCGACCGCCGCCAAGAGATCGCTGGCGTCGCAGGCCAGACGATAGGCCATCATGCCGCCGTTGGAGATTCCGGTCGCGTAGATCCGCTTCGGGTCGACCGGCACGATGCCGGCGATGTCGGCCACCATGGCACGAATGAAGCCCACATCGTCCATGCCGTGCTGGACGGCATAGCCGCAACAGGCGCCGGCGTTCCAGGTGAGGAGGCCCGGCTTGCCGAGCGCGCTGAGGAGCGGCCGCTCGCGGTCGCTGCCGGCGGGATAGGCGACGACGAAACCCTTGGCATCCGCCTCCGCGGTGAAGCCGGTCTGCGCCTCGGCGCCCTCCGGCGAGCCGCCGCCGCCATGGAGATCGATCACCAGGGCTGCCGCACCTGAGGGCAATGAAGGCGGAATGTGGAGATGATAGGAGCGCTCGACCGCGCCGACCGCGATCGTGCGCGTCACATCTTCCGCGCAAGCGACATGCGCGACGAGCAGGGCGACCAGCAGCGCGCAAACGAAACCGGCCGGGCGAAGCATCGCCCGGCCGGTCCATGCCATCCCTAAATTCGTCTTATGCCGCTTCCGACTTCTTGTGATAGGCGACATGGCAGTGATTGGCGCAGTAGGGCTTGCCGATCTCGGCGGGCTCGCCGCAGAAATGGAAGCCGGGCTGCTTCGGATCCCCCATCGGCCAGGAGCAGGTCTTGCTGCCCACATGGGATGCGGTGCGGGTCGAGGTGGTGGGCTTCGCCGGCGCCGGCGGCGCCTCTCGGGTCGCCGGCTCATGATGCGCGTCGGCGCGCTGGGTCCCATGGGCGTACTGCTGGGGATGGTGCTGCGCGGCCGAGACGCCATGGGTCTGCGGCAGCGGCTGGCCATGGACCTGACCCGGCTGGCCGGCGCCGGGGAGCCGGCGGGCGGGTGCGGCGGCGGCACGACGGCGGGGCTGCGGCGAGGCGCCGGCTTCGCGCTTGATCGGCGAGGGCCGTCCGGTCAGACCGAGGCGATGGGCCTTGCCGATCACGGCGTTCCGGGTGATACCGCCGAGGATCGCGGCGATCTGGCTGGCAGTCTGTCCTTGTCCCCAGAGTTTCCGAAGAATCTCAATCCTTTGTTCGGTCCATTCCATAATGGTCTAGCCTCGCTGTCGGGTGGAACCCAGGATATTGTGTCGCGGATATTTCATCCCACAATATCCAGGGAGGCAAGAGGGTCGACTC
>DATKNM010000152.1:0-6975 GCA_035541335.1 Binatia bacterium | reverse complement strand
CGGATTGTCGCGGCGGAACGCTTCGGCGCCCGGCGGCAGGAAGAAGGGATCGTTGCGGCCCCAGACCGCCAGCAGGGGCGGATGGCGGTCGCGGAAATAGGCCTGGAAATTCGGATAGAGCGCCACGTTGCTGGCGTAGTCGAGGAAGAGGTCGAGCTGGATCTCGTCATTGCCCGTCCGTGCCAGCAGCGCCGTGTCGAGCGTGTAGCTCTCCGGCGCAACCAGGCTCTCGTCGGCGACGCCGTGCACGTATTGCCAGCGGATGCTCTCCGGCGCCAGGAAGGCGCGCAAGGCGGCACGGTTCTCGGCGCTGGGCTCGCGCCAATAGGCCTGGATCGGATTCCACCCGGTGCTCAATCCCTCCTCATAGGCGTTGCCGTTCTGGGAGATGATCGCCGCCACCCGCTCCGGCCGGGCGAGCGCCAGCCGGAACCCGACCGGCGCGCCGTAGTCGAAGACATAGATCGCATAGCGCCGAAGCTTGAGCGCGTCGGTGAAGTCCTCGATCACTTTCGCCAGGGCATCGAAGCTGTAGCGGAAGGCGGGGCGGTCGGGCGACCGGGTGAAGCCGAAGCCCGGGAGATCGGGCGCCACTACATGGAAGCGGTCCGAGAGAAGCGGGATCAGGTCCCGGAACATGTGGGACGAAGTCGGGAAACCGTGCAGCAGCAGGAGGGTGGGGTGCTTGGGGTCGCCCGCCTCCCGGTAGAAGACCTCATGGGCGCCGACCTGGACATGGCGATGCTGGATCATGGCGAAACCTCCTTGTAACCTTTAAAATAGTCTATAAGAGGTTATATTGGAGTCGAAACTTTTCAAGTGCGATTTTAGCGGTTATTCACTCAGGTGACGTTCAGCGAGGCACGGCGATGACGGAATCGAAATCGGCACCGGGCAAGGCGCGGCCTTCGGCGCTCTTCATCGCCGACCACCCGGCTTTGGACTTCCTGAACAGCCACGCGACCCCCGCCGGCCAGCAGGTCGAGTGGATGGCGGACGGCACTGATTTCCTGGATTGGCTGAACGCCGCCGGCATGGCGACGCCCGAGGTGGCGGCGCGGTTCAGCGGCGAACCCGCCCTCGACGCTATTGCCGGCGAGGCGCGCAAGCTGCGGACCTGGCTGGGCGATTTCGTTCGGCGCCATGCCGGTGCGGCGCTGACGGCGAAAGCGGCCACCGAACTCCAGCCGCTCAATCGGCTGCTTGCCGAGGATGACGGCTATCCCCGGGTGGTTCCGGATGCCGACGGCCGTCTCAACCTCGAACGGCTGCGGCGATGGGCAACCCCGGAGACGTTGCTGCAGCCATTGGCCGCGGCGATCGCCGATCTCGCCTGCAACGCCGACTTCCGCCTGATCCGCCGCTGCGCCGGCCACGATTGCAGCCTGATGTTTCTCGACCGCACCAAGGCCCATGCCCGCCGCTGGTGCAGCATGGCGCTCTGCGGCAACCGCGCAAAGGCGGCGGCGCACCGGGCGCGACACCGGGCGGACTGATTTCAAGAATCTTTCGACCCTGTCGAAAAGCACGGCTTCCGCCCGTCTCTCATTTGTCGGAGCATGGTGCCCGATCGAGAGCGGAGGATATATGACCATGAAGTATATGCTGCTGATCTACGTGGACGAGGTGAAGGGCGCGCAGGTGGCGAAGGAAGTCGGCGCGGCGCAGATGTCCGCCCCCTACATGGCCTATACCGAAGCCCTGAAGAAGGCCGGCGTCATCGTCGGCGGTGACCGCCTGCAGCCGACCACGACCGCGACCACGGTCCGGGTCGCCGACGGCAAGACCCAGGTGCTGAACGGTCCCTATGCCGAGACCAAGGAGCAGCTCGGCGGCTATTACATGATCGACGTGCCCGATCTCGACGCGGCGCTCGCCTGGGCGGCACGCTGCCCCGCCGCCGCCCACGGCACCGTCGAGGTCCGCCCGCTCTGGGCCATGTAGTTGCCGGCGGGGAGTTCGGATGCAGAGGCGCGCGCCGCCGCTGAAACGGCGGCGCGCCTGAGCTATGGCAAGCTGGTCGCGTATCTTGCCGCCCAAAGCCGCGACGTGGCGGCCGCGGAGGATGCGCTCGCCGATGCCTTCGCTGCGGCACTGGCCGACTGGCCGAAGAACGGTATCCCCAAGGCCCCGGAGGCTTGGCTCCTCACCGCTGCACGCCGCCGCGTCATCGATGCATCGCGCCGTCGCCGCAGCGCCGCCGCCGGCGAGGACCATCTGACGATGATCGCCGACGAGCTTGCCGAAGTGGCCGCCGAACCCGCCGAAATTCCCGACCGTCGGCTCGCGCTGATGTTCGCCTGCGCCCATCCGGCGATCGACGCCGCGATCCGCGCGCCCCTCATCCTGCAATGCGTCCTCGGCTTCGATGCCGGTGCGATCGGCTCTGCCTTCCTGGTGGCGCCGACCACGATGGGCCAGCGCCTGGTGCGCGCGAAGACCAAGATCCGCGAGGCCGGCATTCCGTTCCGCGTGCCCGAGCGCGACGACCTGCCGGTCCGGCTCCAGGCCGTGCTCGACGCGATCTACGCCGCCTTCGCCGAAGGCTGGTCCGATCCTATCGGCGCCGATCTTCGCCGCCGCGATCTCGCCGGCGAGGCGATCTTCCTTGGGCGCCTGGTGGCGGAGCTGCTGCCGGATCAGGCCGAAGCCTTGGGGTTGCTGGCGCTGATGGTGCATGCTGAGGCGCGCCGCAATGCGCGGCGTGACGGCGACGGCCGGTTCGTGCCGCTGGCCGAGCAGACGATCGCCCGCTGGGACCACGTCCTGATCGACGAAGCCGATGCGCTGCTGACCCGCGCCCGGATCTTGGGCGCCATCGGCCGCTATCAACTGGAAGCGGCGGTGCAGTCGGCCCATGCGGCGCGCCGTCAGCTCGGCCATTCCGACTGGCCGGCGATCGTGATCCTGTATGACGGCCTCCTCGCGCTGACCGCCTCGCCGGTGGTGGCGGTCAATCGTGCTGTGGCACTCGCCGAAGCCGAAGGGGCCGCCGCCGGCCTTGCCGCCCTCGATGCCATCGCAGGCGACCCGCGTCTCACCGAGTACCAACCCTATTGGGCGGCCCGCGCCGCGCTGCTCGCTCGCTTGGGCGACCGCGAGGCCGCCGACAACGCCTATGCGCTGGCGATCGGTCTCGAAAGCGATCCGGCGCTGCGGGAGTTCCTGGAGCGCCGCCGCGCAATGCTGGCGGAGCCGTAGCCGTTCAAATCGAGGGATTCATGGTTTAGCCTCCACCCGGTCACCAGCGGAGGACAGCCATGAAGATCGAAGTCGACGGGTTCCGGATCCGGGAGGGCGAGACGGTCGATCTCACCAAGCGGCCGACCCTGGTAGATCCGGTCTATCAGTCGAAGCCGGACTACAAGAAGATGCTGAGGCGTCATGTCGAGCGGTTGAGCGAGCTCCAGCACTTGCTCTACGCTTCCGACCGCTATGCGGTGCTGCTGATCTTCCAGGCCATGGATGCTGCCGGCAAGGACGGAGCGATCCGGCACGTGATGTCGGGGGTCAACCCCCAGGGCTGCCAAGTCTTCAGCTTCAAGCATCCGAGCGCCACGGAGCTGCAGCACGATTTCCTGTGGCGCACCACCCGCGACCTGCCGGAGCGCGGCCGCATTGGCATCTTCAATCGCTCCTATTACGAGGAGGTGCTGGTGGTCCGCGTGCACAAGGAAATTCTGGCCAGCGAAGGCCTCCCGGATCAGCCCAAGGATCATGGCAAGATCTGGAGGGAGCGCCATCATTCGATCGCCGGCCTCGAGAAACATCTGCACCGCAATGGGACCCGTGTCGTCAAGTTCTTCCTGCACCTCTCCAAGGAGGAGCAACGCAAGCGCTTCCTGGCGCGGATCGACGAGCCGGAGAAGAACTGGAAATTCAGCACCGCCGACATCCAGGAGCGGGCCTGCTGGAACCAGTACATGCGCGCCTATGCAGAATGCCTGGCCGCGACCTCCACCGACGAGTCGCCCTGGTACGCGATTCCCGCGGACGACAAGAAGAACGCCCGCCTGTTTGTCTCCCAGGCGATCCTGGATACGCTGGAAGCCTTGAAGATGTCCTACCCCAAGGTCGGCGCCGAACGGCGCAAGGAGCTGCTGGAGATCCGCCGGCAGCTCACGAAGTGACCGGCTACCGGCTCGCGATCTCCTGGATCAGCTTCCGCCGCAGCGCCTGGTCGAAATCGGCGCGGGTCTGGGCGGCGATGACGAAGGCGCCGGGTCCGCCGATCACTTCCTGCTCGTAGGTCTCGACCAGCCAGGGTCCGCCGTTCGGGCCTTTGCGGTCGTCATTGAGGATGGCGAGGGCGTTGACCGTGATCCCGGCCTTGACCGCGGCATCGCGTGCTGCAGTCGAGGGGATCTGGCTGCGGCGGTCGGGATTGTCGCCGGAGACATCGATCACCCGGCGCGCGGGGCGGCAGGGACAGCCGGCGATCAGCTCCGTGCCGAGGGCCATGCCGTCACCGATCGCGTTCCAGCTCTCATTGGCGCGCGGTGCGTTGCGGACGTCCATGGCGAAGTCCTGTTGCCGCTCCTCGCCGCCGATGATGTGCCAACGCACCGCTTGCACGGGTGCGCCCGGCGTGCCCCATTCCACCAGCGTGACAGCGATCCGGCCGGTGCGACCGCTCTTGATCGCCGCCAGCACGTCGGGATCGGCGATCGCCCCAGCGATGCCTTCGCGCTGCAAAGCGTATTCCTTGTCGTCGATGCTGCCCGAGGCATCGACCGCCAGCACCAGGGCAAGATCGACGTCGTAATCGTCCTGCGCCGTACTCGGCCGCGCGAATATCGACGCGGCGACGCAAGCCACCAGCAGCAGGCAAGACCGGGTTCCGATCATGGGCCGCCTCCGGAACGAGGGGGAGCGGGCAGTCTAACGCGTCGGAAACGGCTTCGGGTCCAGGAATCGCTTCAGCACGTTCGCCGTGATCCTGGAGACGTTGTTGTCATATTCGTTGTGGGAGAGCGACCCGCACCAGGCGATCGACCCGGTGGCGAAGATGGCGCCGCCGGCCGGCGTCTCGCCAAAGGCGAGATCGGCCTTGACCCGGGGATTGAGGTCACCGCCGAGGTTGGGCGGCACCACGCCGAACTCCTCGTTCACCAACAGGATCATCGGCGTGTGGTTCTCGGAGGAGGCGAGGCGCAGCATGTTGGGCGGCGAGCCCAGGGCCGTGTTGATACAGTCGAGCTCGATCCCGGCCGCACCGCCGCCGATCAGCCCGAAATCGCCGATGATCTCCTCCGTGACGCCCTCGAAGATGAAGGCGGCACGGGGATTGTCCGCATCCGGCGCGCGGCGGTAGTAGGAGGAGAGGTCGAAGCCCTGGGCGATGAACCCGACGCCGCCCATCACGTTGGGCGCCCGGCCGATCCGGCGCCAGAGCCCGCCATATTCGCCGTTGACCGAGTGGTAGTATTCGCCGGGCTCGGATTCCCAGGTGCGGATGCCATCCTCGCTGCGGCGGAGCTCGAACACGCCGGGAAGGTGCTGGTGGAAGGCGATCCGCCAGTACCAGCCGTTGGCGCCGAGATACATGAGCCGCCCGCCGCGGTCGATCCAGGCCTTCATCGCGTCCCACATCTCGGTCGAGTGGTATTCGGGATGGGTGCCGGTCAGGATCACGCGATAGTCGCGGATGAGGTCGAGCCCATCCTCGTGCAGGTCCTCGTCGGTGATGAGGTCGTAGGCGATGCCCTGGTGATCGAGCCAATCGAAGAGATGGGTGTCGGCGTTGTACTGGTAGAGCGCCGAGCCGTGGCCGCCGAGCCAGGAGTGATAGCAGGGCGCGCAATTCAGGTTGGGTCTAAGGCGGCTGGTGTAGGCGACGCCGGATCCGTCCAGGTGCCGGTCGTAGAGCGATCCGCCGAGCTCCGGATGATCGTACATGTAGAGATCGATATGTCCGAACTGCAGCAGGCGGCCCATCTGCAGCTCGGCGCCACGCGCCGTGATGTGCTCGGCATGGTTCGCGTAGGCCAGATAGGAGCAGGTCGGCGCCAGCACCGCCACTCTCGGTCGATCGCCGCGCGTCTTCGATAGGCGAGGGGGCCGCACGAAGAAGGCGATGTAGGATTCCCGCGTCACCTCCGGTCCGCTCTCGCCGCAGGAGACGTGCAGCGAATAGGGTCCGCTCGGCAGATCCTCGGGAACAGTCAGTGTCACCGAGGTCTCCCAGCCGGCGTCATAGACGTCGTCGTGATGGAAGTGGATCGCGCCGTAATGGTCCGGCTTGCGTGTCCAATTGTGCTCCTCGCCGGTCCAGTTCCAGCCCTTCATGGCGCGGCTGGGGAGCTGCATCAGCTTCCCATGCAGCTTCGCCGGGCCGACGTCGATCGCGGTCGTGGTCTCCATCGCCTTCGAAAAGTCCCAGCGGGCGATGATCTTCGGTGCCGCGGTCACGGGATGCGCCTCGCGCAAGGTCTTGTGCAGCTCGGCGGCGCGCACGCCCTCACAGAGCATCGGCCCGTCGATCTTGCCGTCGAAATGCCCGCCGACCGTGCCGTCCGCCTGCGGGCAGCCGGCGATCAGTAGCGGCGCCGCGACCGGCCCAAGCGCCGCGTCCAGTGCCGCCTCCACATGGTCGGCGTCGTCGATCTGCGCGTATCCTCCGACCGGGACCTGGTCGAGAGTGACGCTGCGACCCGCGGGATCGACCGACACCGCGACCGAATACCATTGCCGCGTCAGCATGGACTTCCCGGTGGCGAGACGCCGGCCATGCGCGCCGTCCCCGAAGACGACGGTGAGCCGGCCCTGGTCGATCTCGATGCGGAAGCCGCGCTCGGTCTTCGCATCCCACTGCGCCAGGAGGGTCTGGCTCGTGCGTTCCGGCAAGGTCGGCCAGATCATGGCGAAGAAGGTGAAGGGCTTTTCCGTCAGCGCCGGCGCATTCCCGACGATCATGTAGGAACCCGCATCGATGCGCTGCGGCTTCCCCGGATGGCGGCCGTCGATCGGGCTCGG
>DATKNM010000151.1:0-6360 GCA_035541335.1 Binatia bacterium | reverse complement strand
CTGCAGCGAATCCACCCGTCGAACCAAGGACGACGGTGCCGACCGCGTAACCCGTCCAGCCAACCATAGGAGAGATACATGGCTAGGAAGATCGATAAGCCCGAAACCACAGAAGGCGTCAGCCGGCGTGATCTCCTGGGTGGCGGCGTCGCGCTGTCCACCCTGGCGGCAGCCACCGCCGGTGGCGTCGCCGTCGGCGGCACGGCCGGCTTGACCCTGGCGCCGAAGAGCGCCGCGGCCGAGGAGACCTCCGAGGTCAACGTGCCGCCCGGCAAGCTCGACGAATACATCGGCTTCTGGAGCAGCGGCCAGACCGGCGAGATCCGGATTCTCGGCGTCCCCTCCATGCGTGAGCTGATGCGCATCCCGGTCTTCAACCGCTGCAGCGCCACCGGCTGGGGCCAGACCAACGAGAGCCTGAAGATCATGAGCGAAGGCCTGCTGCCGGCGACCAGGGAACGCCTGGCCAAGCTCGGCCTGAAGACCTTCCTCAACGGCGACTGCCACCATCCGCGGCCGTCGGTCACCAACGGCTCCTATGACGGCCGCTACGTCTTCATCAACGACAAGGCGAACACCCGTCTCGCGCGGATCCGCCTCGACGTGATGAAGACCGACAAGATCATCGAGATCCCGAACGCCCATTCGATCCACGGCATGCGGGTGCAGCGCTATCCGAAGACCGGCTACGTGTTCTGCAACGGCGAGAACCGGGCGCCGCTGATCAACGACGGCCGCGACCTCGACGACTACAAGAAGTGGCGCTCGGTGTTCACCGCGGTCGATGGCGACACCATGAAGGTCGCCTGGCAGGTGATCGTCAGCGGCAACCTCGACAACTGCGATACCGACTATCAGAACAAGTACGCCGCCTCGACCTGCTACAACTCGGAGGAGGGCATCACCCTCGAGGAGATGACCTCGTCCGAGACCGATCACGCGGTGTTCTTCGACATCGCCGCGATCGAAGCCGGCGTCAAGGCCGGCAAGGCGGAGATGATCAATGGCGTGCCGGTGCTGGACGGCACCAAGCAGGCGAAGTCCCCTTACACGCTCTACATTCCGATCGCCAACTCGCCGCACGGCTGCAATGCGACCCCCGACGGCAAGTACGTTGTTGTGAACGGCAAGCTCTCGCCGACCACGACCGTGGTCGAGTGGGACAAGCTCGCCGATTGCTTCGCTGGCAAGGCTGATCCGAAGTCGGCGATCGTCGCCAACGTCCAGCTCGGCCTCGGACCTCTTCACACCTCGTTCGACGGCCGCGGCAACGCCTATACGTCGCTGTTCCTGGACTCGCAGGTCGTGAAGTGGAACATCGACGATGCGATCCGCGCCTATAAGGGCGAGAAGGTCGATCCTATCAAGCAGAAGCTCGACGTCAACTACCAGGTCGGCCACATCAACGCCTCGATGAGCGAGACCAAGGATGCCGACGGCAAGTGGGCGGTGGCCTTGTGTAAGTTCTCCAAGGACCGCTTCGTCAACGTCGGTCCGCTGAAGCCGGAGAACGACCAGCTGATCGACATCTCCGGCGACGAGATGAAGCTGGTGCATGACGGCGCCGCGTTCGCGGAGCCGCATGACGCGACGATCATGAAGGCGAACATGATCAACCCGATGGAGATCTGGAAGCGCGACGACCAGATGTGGGAAGACGCGCGCCAGCAGGCCGCCAAGGACGGCGTCAAGCTGGAGGAGGCCAACCAGGTCATCCGCGACGGCAACAAGGTCCGGGTCTATCTCACCTCCAACGCTCCGTCCTACGGCCTCACCCAGTTCAAGGTGAAGCAGGGCGACGAGGTGACGGTGATCCAGACCAACATGGACGACGTCGTGGACCTGACCCACGGCTTCACCATGGTGGATTACGGCGTCGCCATGGAGATCGGGCCCCAGGCGACCTCGTCGGTCACCTTCGTCGCCGACAAGCCCGGCGTCTACTACTACTACTGCCAGTGGTTCTGCCACGCGCTCCACATGGAGATGTCGGGACAGATGCTGGTCGAGCCGCACTCGGCTTGAGGGCGGGCATGTGACGCGGATCCGGCGACAGGCAGCGGTGTTGGCCGCGGCGGTCCTCCTCTGGGGGGCCGCGCCTGCCGCCGTTTCCGCGAAGACCATCGAGGTCGCTGCCGGCGAAGGCCTGGTCGAGGCCGTCGCCGCGGCGGCGCCCGGCGATGTGCTGCATCTGGCGCCGGGCGACCACAAGGGCCCCATTGTCATCGACAAGCCGCTCACCATCGAGGGCGACGGATTCGAGAAGGCCTCGATCACCGGCAACGGCCGGGGCAGCGTGATCAACGTCCTCGCCCCGGACGTCACCATCCGCGGCCTCCGGATCACCGGCTCGACCAAGACCTCGGACGGCACCGAGGGCGGGATCTACGTCGAGCAGGGCGCCGACAATCCCGTGATCGAGGCCAACTGGCTGGACGGCAACCTGTTCGGCATCAGCCTGCACGGTCCGAAGCACGCCCGCGTCATCGACAACAGGATCACCAATCGCAACGACGTCTGGCTCAACAACCGCGGCAACGGCATCCACATGTGGAACAACACCGGCGCGGTGATAGAGGGGAACCAGATCACCGGCGGCCGTGACGGCATCTTCATGCAGCTCGGTGCGGACAACACGATTTCCGGCAACACCTTCGAGCATCTGCGCTTCGCCGTGCATTTCATGTATTCCAAGCACGGCGCCATCACCGACAACGTCTCGATCGGCAACCACATCGGCTATGCGCTGATGTATTCCGACTATCTGAAGGTCACCGGCAACGTCTCGATCAAGGACCGCGACGAAGGCCTGGCCCTGAACACCGCGCGCAAGGGCGAGATCAGCGGAAACTACATTTACGGCACGGCCGACCAGTGCCTGTTCATGTATCTCTCGATTCGGAACGTGATGCGGGACAACCGGTTCGAAGGCTGCGACATCGGCGTGCATGTGACCGGTTCCGATGACAACGTGATCGCCGCGAACGCCTTCGTCGGCAACCGCATCCAGATGCGCTATGCCGGCACCAAGGTCTATGAATGGTCGGAGCCAGGCCACGGCAACTACTGGAGCGACAATTCGGCCTTCGACCTCAACGGCGACGGCATCGCCGACACCGCCTATCGCCCGAACAACGTGGTGGACTGGATCGTCTGGCGCTATCCGTTGTCGAAGCTCCTGCTGTCCAGCCCGGCCATGGAGCTGCTGCGCGTCGCCCAGGGTCAGTTTCCGGCGCTCTATCCGGGCGGCGTCATCGACTCTTATCCGCTGATGGCGCCGCCCGCGGCGCCGCGCGCGCTGCCGCAGATGCCGGATCATGTGGACTGGGAAGCTGGGAGCGCGGATCCGGGATCATGAACGCCATCGGGATCATATCGAATGGGACGGCGGAGAGGATGATGCCGGAAACCGACCTGGCGGCGATCGCCGCCCTCGGCCTCGTCAAGCAGTACGGCCGGCACAGGGCGGTGAACGAGGTCGACTTCACGCTTGGCGCCGGAAAGACGCTGGCGCTGATCGGCCATAACGGCGCCGGCAAGACCACGCTGATGAAGCTGATCCTCGGCCTGATCCGGCCGAGCGCCGGCAGCCTCAATGTGCTCGGCGTCGAGCCTGCCGCAGCGCCGCTCGAGCACCGCCGCCGGATCGGCTTCCTGCCGGAGAACGTCGCCTTCCACGACGAGCTGACCGGCGCCCAGACGCTGAAGTTCTACGCCCGCCTGAAGGGCGCGCCGCTGGCGCAATGCGACGCGCTGCTGGAGCGGGTCGGGCTCGACTTCGCTGCCGGACGCCGGGTGAAGACCTATTCCAAGGGCATGCGCCAGCGCCTCGGCCTCGCGCAGGCGCTGCTCGGCGAG
Organism: Binatia bacterium; assembly: GCA_035541335.1. Taxonomy (GTDB): domain Bacteria; phylum Pseudomonadota; class Alphaproteobacteria; order Dongiales; family Dongiaceae; genus Dongia. Next base: position 2,502 of record DATKNM010000151.1, on the reverse strand, counting down.
CCGCGGCTGCTGCTGCTCGATGAGCCCACGACCGGCCTCGATCCGGCGTCCCGCACCGAATTCTTCCGCATCGTGCGCGAGCTCTCGGAGCGGGGTGCCACGGTGATCATCTCCTCGCACATCCTGACCGAGCTCGAGGCCAAGACCGACCTCGTCGCCATCATGAACAGCGGCCATCTCGCCGCCTTCGGCCCGCTGGAGACGCTCAGGCGGAACGCCGACCTGCCGGTCCGGATCACCATCGCGACGCCGCACGGCGCCTTCGGCATCCTGGAGGGCCTGTCCGAGCTCGGCGCCAGCGCCCGGGTCGCGGCCGACGGCCAATCGGCGGAGATCCTCTGCCGCCCGGAGGAGAAGATGGCGGTGCTGGCGCGGCTCGCGGCGCTCGACGGGCGGGTTGCCGATCTCGAGATCAGCCGGCCCGGCCTCGACGACGTCTATCGCCATTTCAGCCCGCTGCCCGCAGGTGACGAATGAACGCGATCCTCACCATCGCCGGCAAGGAGATCGCCGACGGCATCCGCAATCGCTGGGTGCTGGGCGCCACGCTGCTGCTCGCCGGCCTCGCCTTCGCCCTGACCTTCCTCGGCAGCGCGCCGACCGGGGCCCTCGACGTGAAGCCGCTCGCGGTCGTGGTGGTCAGCCTCTCCAGCCTCACCATCTTCCTGATGCCGCTGATCGCGCTGCTGATCTCCTATGACGCCATCGTCGGCGAGGTGGAGCGCGGCTGCATGCTGCTGCTGCTGACCTATCCGATCACCAAGCGGCAGATCCTCATCGGCAAGTTCATCGGCCATACCGCGATCCTCGCCGTCGCCACGGTGATCGGCTATGGCGGCGCCGGGGCGGCGGTGGCGTTCACCGGCGGCGGCGACGCCGAATCCTGGCGCGCCTTCGCGACCCTGCTCCTGAGCTCGATCCTGCTGGGATCCGCCTTCATCGCGCTCGCGTATTGGGTCAGCGCCTCGGTGCGGGAGCGCAGCACCGCCGCCGGCATCTCGATCGGCCTTTGGCTCGGCTTCGTGGTGATCTACGACCTCTTCCTGATGGGGCTGCTGATCGCCGCCAAGGGCTTGATCGGCGACCGGGTCTTTTCCTATCTGCTGCTCGCCAACCCGGCCGATGTCTATCGCCTCTTGAACCTGACCGCGTTCGAGAACGTGCGCAAGTTCTCCGGCATGGCCGGCTTGAGCGAGCAGGCGCATTTCGCGCCGGCGGTGCTGCTCGTCGCCTTGCTGGTCTGGATCGCCGTGCCGCTGGCGCTGGCCGGCCTCCGCTTCAACAGGAGCGAGTCATGACGCGCTTTCTCGGCCTGCTCGCCGCCGGCCTGCTGCTGCTCGCCGCCTGCTCGAAGCAGGATGCAGTGCCGCAGGCACAGGAACCGGATGCGAACGCGGTCGCCTATTTCTGCCACATGACCCTGGCTGAGCATGAGGGGCCGAAGGCCCAGGCCTACATGCGCGGCCGGGACAAGCCCTATTGGTTCGCCTCCGCCAGCGAGGCCTTCGTCTTCCTGCAGACCGAGGTGTTCCAGCCGAACGACCTCCTCGCGCTCTATGTCAACGACATGAGCCGGGGCACGTGGGAGCACCCGGCGCCGGGCGCCTGGGTCGAGATCCACAAGGCGGTCTTCGTGCTGGACAGCAGCAAGACCGCCTCCATGGGCGGCAAGGAGGCCGTGCCGTTTGCCTCCGAGGCCGCCGCGGAAGCCTTCGTCAAGCAATACGGCGGCACGATCGTCGACTTCGCCGCCGCCGCCAAGGCGCTGGCGGTCGACCAGCCAACCAGCGGAAGTTGATGGGTGATGCCATGACAACCATGCCACTTGGCCGAAGCGTCGGCCGTCGGCGCGTGATCTCGATCCTGGCGGCTTCGGCGGCGTTGCCGCTGCTCGGCCACTCGAGCCGTGCCACCACGACGATGGAGCCGTTTCGCTGGCAGGGCATTGTGCTCGGCGCGGCCTCCGATCTCACCCTCTACGCGCCCGACCGCGGGCAGGCGGCGCAGGCGATCGAGATGAGCCTCGCCGAGATCGCGCGGCTTGAGAGCATCTTCAGCCTGCATCAGGCGGATTCCGCGCTCAGTCAGCTGAATGGGACGGGACGGCTGGACCGGCCGCCCTTCGAGCTGGTGGAGCTGCTGTCCCGGGCACTCGCGCTCAGCGCGTCCAGCGCGGGCCGGTTCGATCCGACGGTGCAGCCGCTCTGGAAGCTGATCGCCGATCACTTCGCTGCGCCCAACGCCGACCCGGCCGGGCCGGCGCCGTCGGCTCTGGCCGCGGCCCGCGCCCTGGTCGATCACAGCGCGGTCGAAGTCGACCCGGACGCCATCGTCTTCCGGCAGCCGGGGATGCAGGTGACTCTGAACGGCATCGCCCAGGGCTATATCAGCGACCAGATCGGCGAGCTGCTGCAGACGCTGGGCTTCCGGCACACCTTGGTCAATCTGGGTGAGACCCTGGCCATCGATCGCCGGCCGGACGGCACGGCCTGGCGGATCGGC
>DATKNM010000150.1:0-10084 GCA_035541335.1 Binatia bacterium | reverse complement strand
CTCGTCCTCCAGCCGCGAGAGCAGCTGGCGGAAGATGCGGAAGCTCGAGGGCACGATACCGGAGGCGCTGCCGGAATGGACGCCCTCCTCCAGGACCCGGATGGTGATCGTTCCGTTCCAGAGACCGCGCAGCGAGGTCGTTACCCAGAGCTGATCGTAATTGGCGCAGCCGGAATCGAGGCACACGACCAGTGACGGGGTACCCAGCCGCGGTGCCAGGTGGTCGATGTAATGCGGCAGGTCCGGGCTCCCGGATTCTTCGCTGGCCTCGATCAGCACCACGGCGCGCGCATGGGGAATACCTTGGTCGCGGAGGGCGCCGATCGATGCGAGAGCCGCAAAGATCGCGTAGCCGTCATCGGCTCCGCCGCGGCCATAGAGCTTGTCGCCCTGGCGCACGGGGATCCACGGCCCCATGCCGTCGGCCCAGCCGACCATCTCCGGCTGCTTGTCGAGATGCCCGTAGAGCAGCACCGTCTCAGTGTTCTTGCCCGTCGCCGGGATGTCGATGACGATGAGCGGCGTGCGCTCCGGAAGGCGCAGGACTTCGAGGGTAGCGCCTGCAAACCCGGCGATCTTCTGCCGGGCCCAGCCGGTCAGGAGATCGACCGCCTTCTCCATATGGCCGTGCTTCGCCCAGTCCGCATCGAACTCCGGCGACTTGTTGGGGATCTTGATGTATTCGGCGAGGAGCGGCAGCGCCTCCTGGTCCCATAGCCGCTCGACGAATTGCGTCAGCTTGTTCTGATCCATGTGGTCCTCGTGTTGGCGCGGTCAGCCGAAGGCCGCGCTGAAAAAGTCGTTCATCGTCGTCAGTAGCTTCTCGCGGTTGCCGGCCTTGTAGATGCCATGGCCCTCGTCAGGAAACGTCAGCAGCGTGTATGGGATCCCGGCCGCATCGAGATCCCGGCAGGCGACCCGCGTGTTCTCCGGCGAGACGTTGCTGTCGGCCAAGCCATGCACGATCAGCAGCCGGCCCTTGATGCTGCGGATGAAGTTGGCCGGCGAGGCGTTGAAGTACCGATCCGGCACCTCATCCGGCGCGCCGCCCATCATCTCAATCGAATAGGCACGGCCATGCGGCATCCCGGTCGCGTGGAAATCGACGTCGAGCTGGTACATGCCGCAGATCGGCATCGCCGCATCCACCAGGTCGGCGAACCGGGTGATGGCCACCCAGGAGGAATAGCCGCCATAAGAGAGACCCGTCACCCCGATGCCGCCGCGCTGCGCCTTGCCCGCGGCGACCAACGCCTCGATGCCGCTCCGGATGTCGACCTGCTCCCGCCCGCCCCAGCCATCGACCTTTATCGCCTCGCGGAAGGCTCGGCCGAAGCCGGTCGAGCCGCGGTAGTTCGGGTCGAGGACGGTGAACCCTGCATTCGCCAGAAACTGGATGATCGGGTTGACCCAGTCCTCGCTGTGCCAGGTCGGACCGCCGTGCACCCAGACGATGAGCCCGCGCGACGGCCCCTCGGGCTCGTAGAGCCAGCCCTGGATCGGCGTGCCGTCCGCCGACTTCCAGCGGAAATCCTGTGCCGGACGGAAACCCGTGGACGGCGCCGAGAAGTGCTCGCCGCTGCGCGACAGGCTCGTGCATCGGAAGGTGGCCGGATCCACGCGAACCAGGTCGTGCGCCGCGTGAGAATTGTAGCGCTCGGCGATCCAGTCGCCGCCGGGAAGCTGCGCGATCGGCAGCAGGCTGGCGTCATCAACGGCGAACGCGCCTTCCTGGCCGCTCACGACATCCAGCATTCGCGCTGCCAGGCGACCTTCCCGGTATTCCAGGATCATCGCCGACCGTCCGTCTTGGCCGGCCACGACCCCGTCGATGCAATGCCGCGGATCGTCGATCAGCCAATGCAGCGTGCCGGCATCGAGGTCGAGCGTTCCGATCCGCTCATGCGTCTCCGTCTCGGCCTGGACCAGCAGCCGCCGGCCCGCGCCGAGCCAATGGGCGCGGGTCTTCAAGCGATCGCCGGCGTTCAGGATCTCGCGGTCGCCTGAACCGTCTGCTCCGACGACCCACATCTGGTTGCCGGCGGGATGGCGGTCGCAGCGGCCGTAGAGCACCAGCGTCTCGTCCGGCGACAGCTCCGGCTCGATCTCGCACACGCTCTCGGCGCGCGCCAGAACGCGCCGCCGGCCGGTGCAGAGCTCCAGGCGATGGATCCGGCTGCCATTCGCCGCATGCGGCGTTTCGTAGTCATAATCGGCGGAATAGACCAGCGCCGCGCCGTCTCGCGTGAGACTGCCGCCGAAGACGTAGTTGTCGGACTGCAAGGGCGTCAGCGCCTTCAGCTCCCCGGTCTCGCGGTCGAGCCGGAACAGCCGGTCATGCTCGTCGCTGTTGCGGGACTGGGCCAGGATGAGATGGCGGCCGTCATGGGACAGGCTGCGGGCGTAGAAATGATCCGTGCCGCGGGTCACGCATTGCGGCGGCGCCGAGCCGTCGGTCGGTGTGATCCAGACCTCGCCGGTCTCCGTGGCACCGGTCCAGGTCCAGGCCAGCCATTTTCCGTCTCCGGAGACGCGCGGCGACCAGAGCACGGGATAGCGCGCCCACAGCCGCGCGAGATCGGCCGCCAGAGGAGACGTCATGCGAAGGCTTCGGCGAAGAAGGCCGCCAAGCGTTTCAGCAGGATCTTCCGGTTGGCTGGCCGGCCGATGCCGTGGCCTTCGTCGTCGAAGATCAGCACGTCATAGGCGATGCCCGCGGCATCGAGCCGGCGCCGGACATCGGCGACGTTCTGCGGCGTGACGTTGGGATCGTTGGCGCCCTGCACGATCAGCAGCCTGCCTTTGATATTCTGCACGAAGTTGATCGGCGAGCGCTCGAAGTAGCGCGCAGGCATCGCAGCCGGCGTGCCGCCCATCATCTCCTCGGAATAGGGCCGGATGTCCGGCCGCGTGGTCTCGTAGTCGACGACGAGATCCGTCATGCCGCAGACCGGAGCCGCGGCGGCGATCGTCTCGGTCGGGAAGTGCGTGATCGCCCACCACGCCGAATAGCCGCCATAGGACGTGCCGGTGATGCCGATCCTGCCCGCTTCCGCGATGCCGGCGCGGATCAGCGCCTCGGCGCCCGTGCGGATATCGGCCTGCTCCGCCCCGCCCCAGCCGTCCTTCTTCACAGCCTCCTGGAACGCCAGGGAGAATCCGGTCGAGCCGCGATAGTTCGGCTGCAGCACGTTGAAGCCGGCGCGGGCGAAATACTGCGGATCGACCGCGAAGGCGTCCTCGTCATGCGCCGTCGGCCCGCCATGGACATCGAGGATTGTCCCGATCGCCTTCCCCTTCGCCCGATAAAGCCAGCCTTGGATCGGCATGCCGTCGTCGGACGTCCAGCGGAAATCTTCCGCGGCGGTCAGGTCCGACGGCGCCGGAATGACGCCACCTTCATGCCGCGAAAGGACACCGAGGATCCGCGGGCCATCCGGCTCCAGCGCGACCCGCACCAGCTGCGCCGGATGCCGCGCGCTGTAATGCCAAGCGAGCCAGGCTCCGTCGGCCAGGACGCCGACAGGTGTCAAATTGCCGTCACCGAACGGACCGAACAGCCGCTCGCGGCGCGTTTGCGGATCGAACAGGGTATTGCGCGGCCGCGCATCCCGGGTTTCCTCGACAATGATCTCCGCAGAGCGCCGCGGCCAGATCGCATCCGCCACCGGCCGGTCGGGATCGTCGATGAGCCAATCGATACGACCGGTCTCCAGTGACCACAGACCGACCTTCTTGTGGGTCGCGGTCTCGGCCGTCAGCACCACGACCTTGCCGTCGGGTGACCAGGCGCCCTCTGCCTTCTTCTCGTCGCCGACATTGACGATCTCGCGGTCGAAGCTGCCCTCGATGTCGGTCAGCCAGAGCTGGCTGCCGCCGGGATCCGGATCGTTGCGCTCATAGAGCACATGTCGGTCGTCCGGCGACAGCAGCGGGATGGAATAGAACGGCCGTTTCGGCCGCGCCAGGACGCGGCGCCCGCCCTTCGCGCCATCCTGCCGATAGATGACAAAGAGCTCGGTTTCTTCCCCGCTCGCGGGATCGATATTGGCACCGTAGACCAGCGTCCGGCCGTCGCCCGCCAGCTGGCCGCCATGGATGTAGTAATCCGGCCGATCGTCGGTCCACGCCTGAACCGGCCCGCCGTCCAGGGGAACGAGATGCAGCCCGACACGCTCGTCGCCGTCCTTGCTGCGCGCATAGACGATGCCGCGGCTGTCCGGCGTCCAGCGGAAGGAATCGCAATCCCAATCGTCGGCGGCCAGTGCATGCGGTGCCGCGGCGCCGTCCGACGGTGCCACCCAAAGCTGCGTCGTCTCCGCCAGCCCGGCCCAGATCCAGGCCACCCACTTCCCGTCCGGCGATATCCGCGCGCTGTAGAGCTGCGGCACATGCAGGAGCGCATCCAGGAAGGCGTCGTGCTTGGCAAGGTCCGCAGAGGTTGACATGGCGATGAACGCTCAACCGGCGTCGATGTGATGGCAGGCGGCGCTATGGCCCTTGCCGTAGTCGCGGATCGCCGGCTCCTCCGCGGCGCAGATCTCAGTCGCCCTCGGACAACGGGTTCGGAAGCGGCAGCCGCTCGGCGGGTTGATCGGCGACGGGATGTCGCCCTGCAGCAGGACCCGCGCCCGGCCGCGCTCCAGCCGCGGATCGGCGATCGGCACGGCAGAGATCAACGCCTGCGAATAGGGATGCAGCGGCCGCGCGTAGAAGTCGTCGCGCTCGGCGATCTCCATGATCTTGCCGAGATAGAGCACCATCACCCGATGGCTGATGTGCCGCACCACCGCGAGATTGTGCGAGATGAACAGCAGCGAGACGCCGAGCGAGCGCTGCAGCTCCATCAGGAGGTTGATGATCTGCGCCTGGATCGAGACGTCGAGGGCGGAGACCGGCTCGTCGCAGACGATCAGCTTCGGCTTCAGGATGATCGCCCGGGCGATGCCGATCCGCTGGCATTGCCCGCCGGAGAACTCGTGGGGATAGCGGTTTGCCATCGACGATGCGAGGCCGACTTGGCTCATGGTCTCGAACACGCGCTTCCGGACCTCGGCCCGCGAGAGCTCGGGATGGAAGATCCGCAACGGCTTGCCGATGATGGTCTCGACCGACATGCGGGGGTCGAGCGAGGCCAGCGGGTCCTGGAAGATGATCTGCATCTGCCGCCGCTCGTCGCGCAGCGCCCGCGTGCCGAGGCCGAACAGGTCCTTCCCCGACCACACCACCCTGCCCTCGGTCGCGTTGATGAGGCGCAGCACCGCGCGCCCCAGGGTCGACTTGCCGCAGCCTGATTCGCCGACGATGCCGAGGGTCTCGCCCGGCTTCAGATCGAAAGTGATGCCGTCGATGGCGCGGACATGGCCGAGGGCACCGCCGAGGACGCCGCCCTTGATCGGAAAATGGACCTTGAGGTCCTCGACGGAGAGGAGTGCCTCAACCATCGGCCGCCTCGCTCATGTGGCAGGCGACCGCCCGCCCGCTTGCGCCCGCCAGCAGCGGCGGCATCTCCGCCTTGCAGCGCTCGATCCGGATCGGGCAGCGGGGTTCGAACGGGCAGCCCGGAAGATCGCCCGAGGCCGCCCGCGGCTGGCCGGGGATGGTCTTCAGCTCGCCGTGCGCCTTCTCGTCGAGCCGCGGCGTCGAGGCGAGGAGGCCCTTGGTGTAGGGATGCTTCGGGTCATAGAAGATCTCGTCGATCGTCCCCTGCTCCATGATGCGGCCGCCATAGAGCACGATCACCCGGTCGCAGAGCCGGGCGATGACGCCGAGATCGTGGGTGACGATGGCGACCGCGGTCTTCAAGTCGCGGGCGAGCTCGGCGATCAGCTCCAGGATCTGCGCCTGGACCGTGACGTCGAGCGCCGTGGTGGGCTCGTCGGCCAGCAGCACCTCCGGGCGGCAGAGCAAGGCCATGGCGATCATCACCCGCTGCCGCATGCCGCCGGAGAATTCGTGGGGATAGAAGCGGACGCGGCGGCGCGCCTCGGGGATGCGCACCCGCTCCAGCATCTCGATCGCGATCCGCTCGGCCTCGGCGCCTGACTTGCCCTGGTGCGCGGTCAGCACCTCGGTCAGCTGGTCGCTGACCCGCATGTAGGGATTGAGCGAGGTCATCGGGTCCTGGAAGATCATCGACATCGCCGAGCCGCGGATGGCGTCGAGCTCCTTCGCCGGCCGGTTCAGCAGCTGCCGTCCCTCGAACTCGGCGCTGCCGGAACAGCGGCCGTTGCTCGCAAGCAGCGCCATCAGCGACAGCAGGATCTGGCTCTTGCCCGACCCGGATTCGCCGACGATGCCGACCACCTCGCCCTGGCGAAGATCGAAGCTGACCCGGTCGACCGCCGTCGCCCAGCCGTGCGGCAGCTTGAACTGCACCGAGAGCTCGCGCACGGAAAGCACGGTGCGCGCGGCCTGCGGCGGGGTCGCTTCAGCGCTCGTTCGGATCGAACGCATCGCGGAGACCATCGGTGATGTAGTTGAGGCAGAAGAGCACGGCGGCCAGGAAGACGCCGGGCAGGATCAGCAGCCTTGGGTCGGTGTCGATCCGGCCGGCGCCCTCGTCGATCAGGCTGCCCCAGCTGGCATCGGGCGGCTGCACGCCGAGGCCGAGGAAGCTCAGGAAGGATTCGGTCAGGATCGCCTCCAGCACCAGCAGGCTCGAATAGACGATCACCACATTGATCGAGTTCGGCATGATGTGCTGGGTGATGATCTGGAACTGGCTCATCCCGCCGGCCCGCGCCGCCTCGATGAACTCGCGGTTCCGCAAGCCCACCGCCTGGCCGCGGGCGATCACCGCCGGAGTCAGCCAGAGGGTCACCACCACGGCGACGAAGACCGAGGCGATCGGCCCGTCGAAAGCGATGCCGAGGATGTTGAGCCCGGAATCCTGCAGCACGATCTTGATCAGGATGGCGAGGAAGATGAACGGCAAAGCGAGCAGGATGTCGACCGCGCGCATCATCACATCATCGACCCGACCGCCGAGATAGCCCGCCGTCGAGCCATAGGCGATGCTGACGAGGACGGAGACGAAGGCGCCGAAGAAGCCGAGGCTGAGCGAGACCTGGCCGCCGACGAGCACGCGATAGAGCAGATCCCGCCCCTGGTCGTCGGTGCCGAAGGGATGCGCGCTGAGGAGATCGATCGGCGCCGAGATGTTGTCGATGTCGCCGAGGTCGGTGTCCGCCGGATAGAACATCGGCCCGAAGAAGCAGCCGAGGGCGATCAGCACCAGGATGACGATGCTGACGACCGCGAGATGGTTCTTGGAAAAGCGCCGCAGCGAGGCGCGGAACGGGCTGAGGCCGGCCGGCATCTCCTCCGGCGGCTCGCCCGGCACGCCGCGGGACGGCGGGAGCGCGAGGTCACTCATAGCTGACCTTCGGGTCGAGGATGCCCCGGACGATGTCGGTCGCGAGATTGGCGAAGACGATGATGCCGCCGTAGAGCACGGTGACACCCATCACCATGGGATAGTCGCGGCTGATGGCGCTGTCCACGAAGTAGCGGCCGATGCCGGGGATCTGGAACACGGTCTCGACCACGATCGATCCGGTGACGGTGATGGCGGTCGCCGGCCCGAGATAGGCGATGACCGGCATGATCGCGCCCTTCATCGCGTGCTTCAGGATGGTTCGCCGCTCGCCGATGCCCTTGGCGCGGGCGGTCCGGACATAGTTGGTCCGGATGGTCTCGATCATGCTGCCGCGCATCAGCCGGGAGACGTAGGCGATGTTGGGCAGGGTCAGGGTGATGATCGGCATCACCTTGTATTCCCAGCCGCCGCGCCACTCGGCAATCGGCAGCCAGCCGAGATCGACGCCGAACACGATCTGCAGGATCGGGCCGATCACGTAGATCGGGATCGCGAGGCCGATCATCGCGATCGCGCCCGCGGTGTAGTCGATCGGGCCGTTGCGGCGGAGGGCGCCGGCGATGCCGAGCGCAAGGCCGACCAGCGTCGAGATCACCATCGCCCACGCGCCGACCTCGAGCGAGACCGGGAAGCCGAGGTGGATCAGCTCGGCGACGGTGTGGTCGCGGTATTTGAACGAGGGGCCGAAGTCGAAATGCAGCACGCCCCAGATCCATCGGCCGAACTGCTGCCAGATCGGCTCGTCGAGATGAAAGGCATGCTCGACGTTGGCCCGGACCTCCGGCGGCACGCGCCGGTTGCTGGAGAACGGCCCGCCCGGCGCGAGGCGCATCATCACGAAGGTGATGATCGCCAGCGAGAGCAGCGTCGGCAGGCTCTTCAGCGTGCGGTAGATGGCGTATTTGAGCACGATTCGCCTTCAGCGGGCGGATTCAGCGACGCGGCCGAAACAGGGAGGAGCGGCCCTCGCCGCTCCTCCCCGCGTCAGCCGTTCCGTCACTGGCCGGCGATCGACATGAAGCGCGTCGGGTGCGAGGCGCCGACGTTGTCGTACCAGCCGCTGATGGTCTTGCGCACCAGTTCCCGGTTCGGCACGGCGGCGATCGGCGCAACCACGTACTGGTCGAGGAAGAGCTTCTCGGCCTGGGACAGCAGGGCATAGCGCTGCTGCTTGTCGGCGGCCCCCATCGCCTTGTCCCAGAGGTTCTCGTAGTCCTTGCTCTCCCAGCCATAGACCGCGCCGCGCGGGTCGATATAGGAGAGGAAGCTCTCCGGCCCGGCGAAGTCGCCGACCAGATCGTCGTTGAAGACGGTCCAGTTCATCTTGTTGAAGGTGTCGAGCCAGGCGTCGTGCTCCTGGGCGTTGACCTTGGCATCGACGCCGAGGGTCTTCTTCCACATCAGCGCGGCGCCTTCGGCCATGCGCTTCTCGGTCTCGTTGTCGGTGGATTCGATGGTCAGCGACACCTTCTTGACCTTCGCCTCGGCCATGCCGGCCGCGAGCAGGGCCTTGGCCTGCGCGATGCGCGCCGCCTTCTCCATCTTGCATTCCGGCACCTGCGGCGCCGGATAGTCGGAGAGCGGGATCACATAGCCGCAGTTCACCACATAGCCGCCCTTCACCACCTTGTTGATCAGGGCGTCGCGGTCCAGCGCCATGCTGAGCGCCTGGCGGATCTTCGCATTGTCGAACGGCGGCTTCTTCAGGTTGAAGCTGAAGTAGTCGGTCTGCAGGTAGGGCGAGATGTGCACTTCGTCGCCCAGCTCCTTCTTCAGCGAGTCGATCTGCTCGCTGGGAAGATCGACGGTGATGTCGAGCTGGTTGGCCTTGAACAGCTTCACCGCGGTCTTGTCGTCCTCGGTGATCTGGTAGATCACCTTGTCGATCTTGACGTTGGCGGCATCCCAGAAGTTCGGGTTCTTAACCAGCGTCACGTGCGACTGCGGCACGTTCTCGGTCATGTGATAGGCGCCGTTGGAGACGATGTTCTCCGGCTTGATGAAGGCGGCGCCGAACTTGTCGAAGCTCGGCTTATGCAGCGGCGAGCAGTAATAGGAGGCGAAATAGATCAGCGCGTAGGGCGCCGGCTTGTCGAGCTTCACCACAACGGTCTTCGCGTCCGGTGCGCTGATGCCGAGCTTGGTTGCGTCGCTCGTCTTCTTCGCGGTGAAATCGCAGACGCCGGTGATGGCGATGGTGCTGCAGAAGATATAGGCCTTGTCGGAGGCGGTGGCGGGATCGACGGTGCGGACCACGCCGTTCACGAAGTCCTGCGCCACCAGCGGGTCGCCGTTCGACCATTTCAGCCCGTCGCGCAGGTGGAAGGTGTATGTGAGCCCGTCGTCGCTCATCTCCCACTTGTCGGCAGCGCCGGGGATTATGTCGCCCTTGGCGTCGGTGGCGGTCAGGCCCTCATACATGTCGTCCTGAATCCATCCCTCGTTGGCCAGGAAGTTGATCTGCGGGTCGAGGGTGCCGATGGTCTGGCCGATACCCCGGGTCAGTAAGGTCTCCGCCGATGCCGGCCCGGTCACCAAAGCGGCCGCGCTGAAGGTCGCGGCCGCCGCCAAGACGGCCGACAAAACGGTGCTTCTCAACAATGCCATGAAGTCTCTCCCTGATTTCCGGTCTGAAGTCCGGTCACGCCTGATTGGGGCTCGTTAACCAAGCCACCTTTGATTGCGCCAGCCTAAGCCGACAGC
>DATKNM010000149.1:0-3898 GCA_035541335.1 Binatia bacterium | reverse complement strand
GATCGAGCTGGTGCCGACCGCCATGTTGATCACGTCGGCCCCGAGCCGCTTCGCCGCCAGCTCGAAGGAGGTGAGGGTGCGGGTCGAGTTCTCGAAGAAGAGGTTCATGACGGTCCGGCCGCGCAGCAGGCTGCGCGCGCGGTGGTCGTCCGCCGAATTCCCTCGGGGTTGCTCGGCGTAAGACTGGGAAAGGTCGAGGAGCCGGGTGATCTCTTCCGCCGAAAGGCCTTCGATTCCCAGCAGATGCCGGTGGGGATAGAAGGCGGCAGGCTTGCGGGCGGGGTCACTCATCGAACGCGCATCATAGGGGCGGAGGACGACAGGTCAACGATTCGTGGAGGCCCTTTGGGACCCGCCGGGAGACCGTCATAATCGCGTCAAATGTGCTAGCTTGAACTCCGTCGGCGAGGGGCCATTTTCAGAACCAGGATGAAGCACCGGGCGCAAGCTGCTCAGAAGACCGAAACCCGGCCGGAGGCGGTCCGCTACCCGGATCAGCGCCTCGCGTTCCGCTGCGATCTCGCGGCCTGGGCCTTGATGGGGATCACGCTGGTCGCGATCCTCTGGCTGCACCTGATCGCCGGGCTGCTGGCGGGCCTGCTGGTCTTCGAGCTCGTCCAGGTGATCGCGGCGCGCCATGCCTGGATCGGCCTCAGCCATCGGGGCGGGCGGATCGCGGCGGTTTCCTTGGTGGCGATCGTGACACTGCTGGTGCTGGTGCTGGGCGCGGTCGGGCTCGCCAACCTGGTGACCGACAAGTCGGACAACCTGCCGGCGCTGCTGCAGAAGATGGCGGACATCGTCGGCTCGGCGCGGATCTACGTGCCGCCCTCGCTCCGCGAATACGTGCCGAGCAATCTCGACGAGTTCGAGCAGCGGGCGGCGCTCTGGCTGCGCGAGCATGCCGGCGAGCTGCAAGCGCTCGGTGAGCGCTTCGGCGGCGTGCTGCTTCATGTGCTGGTCGGCATGATCATCGGCGCCATGGTGGCGGTGACCGATTTGACGCCGACCCGCGAACTGCCGGTGCTCGCTCGCTCGCTCGAGCAGCGCGTCTCGCGGCTCGGCCAGTCGTTCCGCCGGATCGTGTTCGCGCAGATCCGGATCTCCGCCCTCAATACGCTGCTGACCGCGATCTATCTCGTCGTGCTTCTGCCCTTGATGGGCATCAACCTGCCGCTGACCAAGACCATGATCCTGGTCACCTTCGTGGTCGGGCTGCTGCCGGTGATCGGTAACCTCATCTCCAATACGGTGATCGTGGTGGTGAGTCTGTCGATCTCGCTCTACGCCGCGGTCGGCTCGCTCATCTTCCTGGTGGCGATCCACAAGCTCGAATACTTCGTCAACGCAAGGATCATCGGCGGCCAGATCCGCGCCCGCGCCTGGGAGCTACTGCTGGCCATGTTGGTCCTGGACGCGATCTTCGGCATCCCCGGCGTGATCGCGGCACCGATCTACTACGCCTACATCAAGGACGAGCTCAGCGCGCGGGGGCTGGTGTAGGGATCGCGCTACACGATTCCCTTCGACCGCAGCTCCGCGATCTCCTTCTCCTCCAGGAACAGCAGCTCCTTCAGCACCTCATCGGTGTGCTGGCCGCAGGTGGGCGGCGATCGCGTGTAATCTACGGGGGATTCCGAGAGCTTGATCGGGTTGCCGATGAGATCGACCTGGCCGGAGCCGGCCGCCGGATGCGGCATCGTCACCTTCATGCCGCGCGCCAGGACATGGGGATCGGAGAAGACCTGGCCGATGTCGTTGACCGGGCCGACCGGCACGCCGAGTTTCTCGAGGCCATCGAGCCAGTTCTGCGTCGGCTTGGTGGCAGTCAGATCGTTGATCAGCTGATAGAGCTCGACCCGGTGCTTCACCCGTGCGGGGTTTGTCTTGAAGCGCGCATCCTCGGCCCAATCCGGCTTGCCGGCGAACTGGCAGAACTTCTGGAACTGGCTGTCATTGCCGACCGCGAGGATGAAGAAGCCGTCCGACGATTTCACGACGGAATAGGGGACGATCGAGGGGTGCTCGTTGCCGAGGCGCTGCGGCACCTGGCCGGAGGTCAGATACTGCAGGCCGGCATTAGCGAGCCAGCCGACCTGGCAGTCGAGCAGGCTCATGTCGATGTACTGGCCCTGGCCGGTGACCTGGCGGTGATGCAAGGCGGCGAGGATCGCGGTCGAGGTGAAGATGCCGGTGACGATGTCGGTGACCGCGACGCCGACCTTGGTGGGCTCGCCGTCCGGATGGCCGGTGATGCTCATGATGCCGCCCATGCCCTGGGCGAGGAAATCGTAGCCGGCGCGATGCGCGTAGGGGCCGGTCTGGCCGAAGCCGGTGATCGAGCAGTAAACCAGGCGCGGGAATTCGAGCTTCATCTCCTCGTAGTTCAGCCGGTACTTCGCCATGTCGCCGACCTTGAAATTCTCGAGGAAGACGTCACAGCGGCCGATCAGCCGCTTTGCCAGCGCTTGGCCCTCCGGCTTGGCGATGTCGAGGGTGACCGAGCGCTTGTTGCGGTTGATCGAGAGGAAATAGGCGCTTTCGGTCGTGTCCTTGCCGTCCTTGTCCTTGACGAAGGGCGGGCCCCATTTCCGGGTGTCGTCGCCGGCGCCCGGCCGCTCGATCTTGATGATATCGGCGCCGAGATCGCCCAGGATCTGCGTGCACATCGGCCCCGCGAGGATCCGCGTGAGATCGAAGACGCGAAGGCCGGTCAGCGGTCCGTGCATGAAATCTCCCTTGCCTGACGCCGGCCACTGTCGGGGGCGGCGCGCGCGAATGCAAGGGGGATGACGAGGCCTAGGAAGCGCTCGTCAATCCCGGCGCGACAGCGCGATGGTGGCACCGAGGCCGACCAGCACCGAGCCGGAGATCCAGTTCTGCAGCTTCTGGAAGATCGGCCGGCGTTTCAAGAGATCGGCGGCCTTTCCGGAGAGGATCGCGACCAGGGCGTCGCAGGGGATGGCGGTCACGGTGACGATGGCGCCGAGCAGCAGCAGTTGCGGCGCCAAGGGTCCCGCCTTCGGGTCGGCAAATTGCGGCAGGAAGGCGAGGAAGAAGAGTGCCGTCTTTGGGTTCAGGATCTCGACGAGGCAGCTCTGGCGAAAGATGCCACCCAGCGGCTTCTTCGGCATGAGTGCATCCGGCGAAAGCGGCGCGGACTTCGCGAGGAGCATCTTCGCGCCGAGGAAGACCAGATAGGCCGCACCGGCGAGCTTCATGACCAGGAAGGCGAGCGGCGAGTATTTCAGGATCACCGCGAGGCCGAGGGAGGTGACCGTCACGTGGAAGAGGCTGCCGGTGGCAAGGCCCGCCGCGGCCACCAGCCCGGCCGACGTGCCCTGGGCGAGGCTCCGCGACATGACATAGAGGTTGGACGGCCCCGGCGAGATGTTCATCGCGAGGGCGGCGAGGGTGAAGACCAGCAGGGTTTCCAAATGGGGCATCGCGCGAGGATGGCTCGGAAGTGGCTCCAGGACAAGGACCGGAACCGGCGAGGCAAAGGATCCAGTTACCGACCGCGATGCAATGAGTCCAGCGCACCCTGCAGAATGAAGGCCGCGGCGGACTGGTCGACCGCCTTGGCGCGCTTGGCGCGGCTGAGATCCGCGGCGATCATGTCGCGGGTGACGGCCATGGTGGAGAGCCGCTCGTCCCAGAAGGCGACCGGTAGGTCGCGGATCGCGGTCAGGTTGGCGGCGAACTGCCGCACCGACTGGCAGCGCGGACCTTCGCTCCCGTCCATGTTGAGCGGCAGGCCGATGATGAGGCCGCCGACCTGGCGCTCATCCATGATGCGGAGGAGCTCGGTCGCGTCCTTGGTGAACTTGGTGCGGCGGATCGTGGTCAGCGGCGAGGCGACCTTGTGCCCCGGATCGCCGATCGCGATGCCGATGGT
>DATKNM010000148.1:0-6631 GCA_035541335.1 Binatia bacterium | reverse complement strand
GGAGAGATCGAACAGCTTCCGCGATGTCGCATTGCCGGCGCTGACCAGGATCGCACCCAGGATCAGCCAGGTGACGCTCTTGCCGATGAGGCCCGTCACGCGGTCGATCGCGCCGCTGATCGCCAGCAACAGGTTCATGACGGCGTTCCTCGGGCCATGTCGATGAAGCCGCGCCGCGCGCCGGCGTGTTCGCGACGGTCCTGAATGTGATCCTCCCGCGTCACGAATTTTCTGTTCTTTTCGAGCCGGGCGGCCGTGACTCCGCGCCGACGCAGGTCAGATTGTGCAGTTTCCGGCGTCAGTTCAAGCCATTTGCGTAGCCGGACCGAAAGTCGGTTCTGCGACTTTGGTAGGGATGGCGTCGTTTGGACTTCGCCGGCGAATCAGCCGGTCGGGTAGTCGAACTTCACGTCGCGCGCGGCGGCATAGGCGGCATAGGACGTGCGGGTCCAGAACATCGCCTGCTTGCGGAACTTGAAATAGGAGCCGGCGATCTTGCGGGTGATGTCGTCGCCCTTGTCGAACAGGTCCTGCATCACGGCGCCGGAGGCGTTGCCGAAGGCGGTCATCACCGGCCTTGGATACTGCTTCAGTTGCACCTTGTACTCGTTCACCAGCGTGGCGAGCGCCGCCGGGTTGCGACCGGCGTATTCCGCCTGGCTGATCGCGTTCTCCGCGGCACAGGCCGCGGTGACGATCTGCTTCAGGTCGTCGGCGAGGGCGTCGTACTTGCGCTTGTTGACCAGGCATTCGATGCCGCAGCCGGGCTGCAGGAGGCCAGGTCCGTAATAGAGCTTGGTCACCTTGTAGAGTCCGAGCGAAAGGTCGTTATAGGGACCGATCCATTCCGCGCCGTCGATATTCCCTGATTGCAGGTTGTCGAAGATTTCGCCGATCGGCAGGCCAATCGGCTTCCCGCCGAGCTTCTCCAGCACCGGCGCGGCATAGCCCGAGACGGCGAATCTGAGACCGACGAGATCCTTCGTGGTCTTGATCTCCTTCTTCAGCCAGCCGCCCATCTGCACGCCGGTATTGCCGACCAGGAACGGCTTCACGCCGAACTGACCGTAGAGTTCGTCCCACAGCTCCTGGCCGCCGCCGAAGCTAACCCAGCCCGCGAACTCGTCGGGCGCGAGGCCAAATGGGACGGAGGCGAACAGGCCGGCCGCCGGCGACTTGTCGAGGTGGTAATGCGCGAAGTCGTGCGCCATGTCGGCGCCGCCCTGGCTGACGGCGTCGAGGCATTGGGTCGCGGGCACCAGCTCGCCGGCGGACAGCACCTTCACGGTCAGGCGGCCGCCCGAGAGATTGTTGATGCGGTCGGCCAGGCGCTCGGCGCCCGAACCCAGCCCGGCCATGCCCTTCGGCCAGCTGGTGACCATCTTCCACTCGGTCTTGTCCTGCGCGATCGCCGGCTTTGGCAATGCGGAAGCGAGACTGGTTCCGGCGGCAATGCCCGCCCCAGCCAGAAACCCGCGGCGATTCATTCGAAGGCCTCCACCGGACATGCCGGCATGCGGTTGTTATGACGGCGCGTGAAGCGGAGCGCCGCACGACCGCGTGCCGTCTGATTGCGGCAGCGCAATAAACTAACAAGCTTCATTGGAGAACGGAAGGCAGGGGAAAATCGGAGGATTGGAGGCGGGATTTCAGTCCAGGTCGCCGGGATCGGTCGGCAGTGCGGCCATACGGACCCAGCCTCTCGAGCCATAGGTCTCGATGGGATGGAAGCGTCGCTTGTAATCCATCTTCTGGCTGCCGGCCACCCAGTAGCCGAGATACACATAGGCCAGGTTCCTGCGCTGCGCCTCTTCGATCAGCCAAAGAACGATGAAGCTGCCCAGGCTGTTCCGCGCGAGGTCGGGGTCGAAGAAGCTGTAGACCGCGGAGATACCGTCCTGGCCCCAATCCGTCAGGCAGGCCGCTATCAGTCGGCCCTTCGGGTCGCGGAACTCGACGATCCGGGTGTCGACCGGGCTGTCGCCGACCATGCTGGCATAATCCTGCGGCCCCATGCCGACCATCTCGCCGTCATTGTGCCGCGCTTCGAGATAGCGGGCGAACAGCTTGAACTGCTCCTGGGTCGGAACCGCGTCGGTGACGCTCGCGCGCAGCCCCTCGTTGCGCTTCTGCACCCGGCGCAGCGACCGTGTCGGTGCGAAGTCGGGGGCGACGATCCGGACGGGGACGCAGGCGCGGCATCCCGCGCAGGCGGGACGATAGGCGATGGAATGGCTGCGGCGGAACCCGGCATGCGAGAGGATCTCGAACAGTTCCGGCGATTGCGCGCCGGAAAGCTCGGTGATGATCTTGCGCTCCATCCGTCCCGGGAGATAGGGGCAGGGGACCTCGGTGGTCACCAGGAAGGGGATCGGAAAGCCGCGACCTTGGACGCTCATGGCCCCGAATCTTAAGCGAAGGCGCGGGTTTACGCCAGTCGCATCCGCGTGTGCAGTCGGCGCTCAGAGCCGCGGCAAAGCCTCGTCCCGGACGAAGACCAGGCCGGCCAGGTGGTCGTGCAGGCAGCGGCCGCGCGGATCGAACAGCGAGAAGACCAGGATCAGGAAACCGGTGGTGGGCACGGTCGCATAGAAGAGCGCTGTCAGGATGATGCCGCGCAACGGCCCGGGATTCTCGCCGGTCCAGGCCACGGCGCGCAACCCCATCGCCCGCATTCCCGGCGTCGCGCCGCGGCGTCCGCCGATGGTTGCCGATGCCAGAACGAAATGCACGAATGGGGTGGCGAAAACGAAAGCGGGAATGCCGATCAGGCCTAGGGTGCCGACCGTCAGCGTGCAGCTCACGAAGCCGAGCACCGCGCAGATCAGGAAGGAGAGCAGGGCGTCCAGGAAATAGGCGACCGCGCGTCGCGTCCGCACGCCCTCATAGAGTGCGCCGTTGCCAAGCCAGGCCGGCTCGCGCCAATCGAGGCTCGCCGCCGAAAACTCGCTGCCGCGCCCGGCGCCGGCACGCGCGCCGGAGCCGAGGAGGATCAATGGTGGCTTCCGTTCAGCCAAGAAGGAGGCTCCCGCCGTGCAGGCACCGAAGTGACGGCCTGCCAGTCACGCCGTGGCGAGATATTGTGTGCCGGCCCCGAATTGCAAGGAGAGGCGGGATTAACGCCCGTCCGGATTCGTGCCGGCCGGATTCGCGCCGTCCGGATTCGTGCCGTCAGGGATTGGTGGTGGCGGGCGGACTGGTGGCGGGCGGACTGGCGGCGGGCGGGGCCCCTTGCAGCGTGGCGGAGGGCACGATCTCGGGCGGTGGTCCGCTCGGCTGGGCCGGCGGTGTCGCGGCCGGTTGCGCTGCCGCGGGCTGGGCGGCCGCGCTCGAGCCGGCCGGCTTTTCGCGGAGGAGCACGATCGAGATGCGCCGGTTCTCCGGCGAGAACGGATCGCCCTTGATCTTCGGATCGGTGTCGGCCTTGCCGGACACCGTCTGCACCCGGCCGTCGTCGACGCCGGAGCCGACCAGCACGCGCCGTGCGGCGTTGGCGCGATCGGTGGAGAGCTCCCAGTTGCTGTAATCGATGCGGCCCTGATAGGGCGTCGCATCGGTGTGGCCGGCGATGGAGAGCTTGTTCGGCAGCGGCGAGACCACATGCGCCACCAGCTGCAGCAACTGCCGGCTGCGGTCGTTCATGGTCGCGCTGCCGGAGGGGAACATCGACACCTTGTCCTTGTCGAGCAGCTGGATCTGCAGGCCCTCCGGCGTCTGCTGGATGTCGATGTTGTTCTTCAGGTCGGCAAGGCCGGGATCTTCCTGGATCTGCTGCAGGATCTTGCTCTTGACGTCGGCGAACTGCTGCTGCTCGGCCTTGTCCACCACGTCCTGCGCCTGCTTGACGTCGATCGGCTTCTCGCCGTTGGCCTTAGCGGGCTGGTCCGAGGTCGCGGTCTGCGTGGTGTCCGCATTGGCGGTGGCGGCGCTGGTTGCGTCCTCGCTGGGATTGTCGGGCTCGACCGAGGCCTCGGCAGCGGAGGCCCCCTGGACCGCCGTCATCACCGCCGGCTGGCCGTTCAGGATCGCTTGCTGCGACTGGTCGTTCTGCGGCGCGATGGTCGGTCGGAAATATTGCGCGATGCCCTTCTTCTGCTCCTCGGTGACGGCGTTCAGCAGCCAGAGGAGCAGGAAGAACGCCATCATCGCGGTCACGAAGTCGGCATAGGCGACCTTCCACGCGCCGCCGTGATGGGCGGCGTCGGATTTCTTGATCCGCTTGATGATGATTGGTCTGTCGTCGGCCATCGGGCGGAGCCTCGCGTCAGACCGAGGGGAGGGCGCTCACCGCCTCTTCGACCTCGTAGAAGCTCGGGCGCTCGGTGGACCACAGCACCTTGCGCGCGAACTCGATGGAGACCGCGGGCGGATAACCCTGCATATGGGCGAGCAGTCCAGCCTTGATGCACTGGAAGTACTTTGAATCGGCGTTGTCCACGCCGGCGATCGCGCCGCCCATCGGGGCAACGAAGCCGTAGGACATCAGCACGCCGAAGAAGGTGCCGACCAGCGCCGCGCCGATCAGGTGGCCGAGCACCTCCGGCGGTTCGGTGATCGAACCCATGGTATGGATGACGCCCAGCACTGCGGCGACGATGCCGAGCGCCGGCATGCCGTCCGCCATCAGCTGCACCGCGTGCGAAGCCTCGTGCTGCTCGCCGTGATGGGCCTCGAGCTCGGCGTCGATCAGGGTCTCGACCTCGTTCGCGTTCTCGGTGCCGAGGGTCATCATGCGGAGGTAGTCGCAGAGGAACTCGACCGCGTGATGGTTTTTTTGCACATTGGGAAATTGCGCGAAGAGCGTGCTCTCGTCGGGCTTTTCGACGTGCTGCTCCAGGGCGAGCATGCCCTTGGTCTTGGCCAGCCGGAACAGCTGATAGAGCAGGCTCAGGAGCTCGACATAGTCCTTCTTCTTGTAGGTCGGGCCCTTGAGCGCCCGCTTCATGCCGGCGCCGACCGCCTTCAGATTGGCCTTGGTGTTGCCGATGATGAGGGCGCCGGTAGCCGCGCCCAGGATGATCAGCCATTCGGCGGGCTGAAACAGGACCGAGAAATGGCCGCCATTCCAAAGGTAGCCGCCGACGATGGAGGCTATGACGACGAGTGCGCCAACGATGACGAGCATGCGGGGTCGCGGTCCAGGCGATGATTCGGGCCTGACCCAAGATTGAGGAATAAAGTTAAAACTTGGTTAGGGATACGTGCGGCTGATCCGCCTAGTGGGATTTTTCCCCCGAGTGGCTTGAGAGCCGCCGGGTCGGAAACCCCCCGGATTCCAAGGCAGAAATGATCTCATCGACGTGCTGGGCGTTGCGGGTCTCGATCACCGCGTCGACGTCGGCGCGCTTCACCGGCAGGTCAAAAAACATGCGCTGGTGATAGATTTCGATGATGTTGCCGCCGGTCGCGCCGATCAGCCGGGCCAGGTGGCCGAGCACGCCCGGCTGGTCGGAGATCTCGATCCTAAGCGTCACGACCCGCCCGTCGCGGATCAGGCCGCGCATCAGAACCTGGGCCAGCAGCCGGGAGTCGATGTTCCCGCCGGAGACGACCAGGACCACTTTCCGGCCTGTGAACCGCTCCCGGTGGCCGAGCAGGGCGGCAAGGCTGGCGGCGCCGGCGCCCTCGGTCACCAGGCTCTGACGTTCCACCAGGATGTGCACCGCATTCTCGAGCTGGTCCTCGCTTGCCAGCAGCAGCTCCTTCACGTGCCGCTCGATGATCGCCTTGGTGAGGCGCCCCGGCGATTTCACCGCAATGCCGTCGGCGATGGTCTGGCCGCGATTGTCCGGGGCGAGGCCTTTGACCGCGTGGTGCATGGATGGGTAGAGATCGGCTTCGACGCCGCAGAACGCAACCTCGGGCCGGCCGCTGCGAACGGCGATGGCGATGCCGCTGATCAGGCCGCCGCCGCCGATCGGCGCGATCACCGTGTCGAAGTCGGCGAGGTCCTCCAGGAGCTCCAGCCCGATCGTGCCCTGGCCGGCGACGATCAGCGGATCGTCATAAGGATGCACGAAGACCAGGTTCTGGTGCTGGGCGAGCTCGCGTGCATAGACCGCGGCGGCGTCGATCGTGTCGCCCTCGAGCTCGATCCGGGCGCCGAAGTTCGCGGTGCGCTCGACCTTGGTGAAGGGCGTCCCCTTCGGCATCACGATGGTGGCCGGGATGCCGAGCCGCTGGGCGTGATAGGCGACGCCTTGGGCATGGTTGCCGGCGGACATGGCGATGACGCCCCGGGCCGCTTCGGCCGGCGTCAGGCTCTTCAGCTTGTTGAGGGCGCCGCGGTCCTTGAACGAGCCGGTGAACTGCTGGTTCTCGAGCTTCAGATGCACGCTGGCGGCGCCGGTCAGCGCGGCGAGGCGCGGCGCATGCACCAGGGGCGTGCGCACGACCTGGCCATGGATCCGCGCCGCGGCGGCACGGATGTCTTCGGCGGTCGGAAAGACGAGGTCGGACGACAAGAGAGACTTCCCCGGATTCTATCTATTGCGCCGGTGTCAGTGTCAGCGTGTCGACCGGCGGCTGCACGATAGAGCGATAGCGCCCGTCGCGCCAGTCCGTGAGCCAGTCGGCGTAATGCGGCGACAACGGATTGCCCGACTGGCCGCCGGCAAGCGTGGCGACCGCA
>DATKNM010000147.1:0-5745 GCA_035541335.1 Binatia bacterium | reverse complement strand
CACAAGGACCTGCTGCGGAAGCGCATCGCCACCAAGCTCCTGGAGGAGATCGAGCGCGAAGCGAAGCGCCGCGGCGCTCAGCGCCTCTGGACCCAGTCCAGCATCACGGCCCGCAAGTTCTTCGAGCGCCACGGCTTTGCCGTGCTCCGGGCCCAGCGCGTCGGCCACAACGGCCAGGTCTTCGACAACTTCGCGATGGAAAAGCGGCTGAAGTAGCCGCCGGCGTCGCTCACCCGCCGGTGACGCTCATATGGCGGCCGACCGCGGGGCCCTGGTGGCGGCGGTCGATGATGAAGTCGTGTCCCTTGGGCTTGCGGCCGATCGCCTCCGCGATGGCGGCGATCAGCGATTCGTCGGATTCGCTCGCCCGCATCGGGGCGCGCAGGTCGGCGCTGTCCTCCTGGCCGAGGCACATGTAGAGCATGCCGGTGCAGGTGATCCGGACCCGGTTGCAGGATTCGCAGAAATTGTGGGTGAGCGGCGTGATGAAGCCGACGCGCTGGCCGGTCTCCTGGATGCGGACATAGCGCGCCGGACCGCCGGTGCGCTCGGCCGTGTCCTCGAGCGTCCAGGTCTTGGCGAGCCGCGCCCGGAGCAGCGAGATCGGCAGGTACTGGTCCAATCGGTTCTCGCCGCCGATATCGCCCATCGGCATCACCTCGATGAAGGTGAGGTCGTGGCCCTCGCGGCCGCACCATTCGACCAGTTGCTCCACCTCGTCCTCGTTGATGCCCTTCAAGGCGACGGTGTTGATCTTCACCTTGATGCCGGCGGCCGTCGCGGCGCGGATTCCGTCCTGGACCAGGTCGAGCTTGCCCCAGCGCGTGATCTCGGTGAACTTCGCGGGATCGAGGGTATCGACCGAGACATTGACCCGCTTCACGCCGCAGGCCGCGAGCTCGGGCGCGTATTTCGCGAGCTGGCTGCCGTTGGTGGTGAGCGTGAGCTCGTCGAGGGCGCCGCTCCTCAAGTGCCGCGAGAGGTTGCGGATCAGCTCCATCACGTTTTTCCGGACCAGCGGCTCGCCGCCGGTCAGGCGCAGCTTGCGGACGCCGAGGCCGACGAAGGCGCTGCAGAGCCGGTCGAGCTCCTCCAGCGTCAGCACTTCGGCTTTCGGCAGGAAGGTCATGTGCTCGGCCATGCAATAGACGCAGCGGAAATCGCAGCGATCGGTGACCGAAACTCGGAGATAGCTGATCTTGCGGCCGAAGGGGTCGATCATGGTCTTTGAAGCTGCGTGCTCGATTGCGGTTCTTAGCGCCATATTCCTATCAATATAGAGATTACCGAGAGGTTTCTGAAGGCGCATTCGGCACGCGAAATCGCTTGATCGCGCCGTTCCCATCCGCACAATGCCGAACCAGTCCAAGACCTTATAGCCAGTCCGGGAAAGCGATGGCGGCTCCCCAGGTGACATCCCAATCCACGACCCCCGCGCGAAAGGCGCTGGAGGCGGGCGATATCGCGCCCTCGTTCCGGTTGATGGGACAGGATGGCGACGCCATCGACCCGGCCAATGACCGCATCGCCGGGAAGCCGTTGCTGCTGCTCTTTCCGGGCGACAGTCTGCCGCAGGGCATCGCGGACCTGGCGCAGCGGGTCAAGGAGCTCGACGGCCGCGCCGTGGTCGCGACCGCGCCCGGCGCTGCGAAACCGGTCGCCGGATTCGAGCCGGGCGCCGATACCGACGGCGCCGTCCACGGCCTGTTCGGCGCCGGCGGCGAGAGCCGGATCGCCCTGATCGCGCCCAACCGCCATCTCGCCTATCTCGGCGGCGATCCTGCGGGGGCCGCGGACGCCCTGGCGCGCATCGCCGCCGCCCGCGCGGCGGTGACGATGGCCGTTCATCCGCCGGTGCTGATGTTGCCCGACGTCCTCTCCCGCGCTGACTGCCAGAAGCTGATCAACATCTTCGCGATGCAGGGCCAGGTCTTCGTCGAGCCCGGCCACGGCACGCTGCCGCCCGGCAACGGCGACTACAAGCAGAAGATCCCGGAATACGGCCGCAAGGACCGGATCGACCATTGGATCCGCCAGCCGGAGACCAACGCCTTCATCGACGATCGCTTGAGCAGAAGGCTCTTTCCGGAAATCCTGAAGAGCTTCCAGTACAAGATCACCCGGCGCGAGGTTTATCGCATCGGCTGCTACACCGGCGAGCGGGGCGGCGAGCTGCACGGCCATCGCGACAATACGAAGCCGATGGTGGCGCACCGGCGTTTCGCCTGCTCGATAAACCTCAACACCGAGCAGTTCGAAGGCGGCGAGATCAGATTCCCCGAATTCGGCAACCAGCTCTACCGGCCGGAGACCGGCGCCGCGATCACCTTCTCGTGCTCGCTGCTGCACGAGCCGCTGCACGTCACCAAGGGCAAGCGATTCGTGCTATTGGCTTTTCTCTACGGCGAGACCTGATCCTACTCAACGCGGGAGCGACCATGGCTGGAATCACGAGACGCACGATGTTGCTGGGGGCCGCGGCGACGGCGGCCTGCGCGCGCGCGACCTACACCCAGGCGGCGGACCAGAGCCTGGCGGAGCTCGCCGCGGCCAAGGGCATCGCCTACGGCTCGATGGTCACCTGGAAGAGCTGGGGCGGCGACAATGCCATCAGCCGTCACGACGGTTTCGAGCAGCTGGTGAAGCGGGAATGCGCCCTGGTGGTCTCGGCCATGGAGATGTTCTGGCGCTTCAACTCGGAGACCGCCGGTTCCATGGACTTCGCCGGCGCGGACGACATCGTCGCCTGGTCGCAGCAGAACGGGAAGAAGCTGCGCGGCCACAACCTGCTCTGGTACGGGCAGACGCCGAAATGGTACAAGGGCATCAACGACCGTGCCTACGGCCAGAAGGCCATGGTCGAGCATGTCACCTCGATGTGCAGCCGCTTCGCCGGGAAGATTCATTCCTGGGACGTCGTCAACGAGACGATCGATATCGATGGAGCCGGCGGCCTCCGGGATTCCAAGTTCGTCGAGCTGCTCGGGCCGACCTTCATGGACGACGCCTTCCACGCCGCGCGCGCCGCGGACCCGAAGGCGCTCCTGGTCATCAACGACTACGATCTCGAATACAACACCGGCGACCAGGAGGCGAAGCGCCAGGCGCTGCTCAACGTGATCGACGGCATGAAGCAGCGCAACGTGCCGATCGATGCGGTCGGCATCCAGAGTCATCTCTCGATCAAGGATCAGGACAGCTTCGACCAGAACGTATTTGCGAATTTCCTGAAGGAGGTCGGGGATCGCGGCCTCCAGGTCATGCTGACCGAGCTCGACGTGGTCGATGTCGGCGCGCCCTCCGATCCGGCCCAGCGCGATGCGGCGGTCGCCGCCGTCTACAAGGCGTATCTTGACGCCGCCCTGGCGAGCCCGACGGTGAAGACCGTGGCCACCTGGGGCCTCTGCGACCATGACAGCTGGATCACGCATTACGCCCTCGACCAGTTCCGCCGTCCCGACGGATTGCCGCCGCGGCCCCTGCCGTTCGACACGGATCTGAAAGCGAAGCCGGCCTATTTCGCCATTGCCGACGCCTTCAAGGCGGCACCCGGACGGTAACGGGGCCGGTAGTGAGACTGCTGCCACGCGCTGGCAGCAGTGCGGCGTAGCTTCCCCGGGCCGAAACGGACAGAGCGGGAGGTGAAGCCATGCAGCAGCAGATGTCCTGCGTCACTCTGGGCGTCGCGGACATCGCGCGCTCGCGCCGCTTCTACGCCGAGGGCTTCGGCTGGAAGCCGGTCTTCGAGCAGGCCGACATCGTCTTCTACCAGATGAACGGCCTCATGCTCGGCACCTGGCTCCTGAGGTCGCTGGAAACCGACATGCAGCGTTCGACAGTGCATCCCGGCGTCTTCAGCCTTGCCCACAATGTCGCCGGCAAGGATGAGGTGCAGCCGGCGCTGGATCGCCTGGCGCAATACGGCGGCCGCATCCTGCGCGCCGCCGACGCGCCGCCTCATGGCGGCTTCCGCGGCTATGTCGCCGATCCCGACGACCACGCCTGGGAGATCGCCTGGAATCCCGGCTGGCCGATCAGCCCGGAAGGCTACGTCACCTGGGGAACCTGACCCTCAATCCTCGATGATCCTCAGCCAGGGCCAGCGCGCCACATAGGTCCCGGCCTTGGCGCGGAACCGCTCCATGTTCGGGCACCAGACCGCGTTCGGCCTGAGCTCGCCGGCCCGCAACTCCTCGACGCCATAGGGCGCGATCAGCCTGAGAGCGCCGTCCTGCTGCGGCTGGAGTCCGATGCAGGTCGAGCGCACCAGGAACCGCGCGATGCCGTCCTCGACCGCGCGGAGCTGCGGGTAGTCGCCGCCGAACCGCTGCGGGTACCAGAGATGGACCCGCGCCTGGTTCTTCACGTCGATCAGCACGTCGAGATCGGCGAAGAGCGTTTGCGCCCGCCGGACGAAGACGTCCTCCGCTTCGTAAGAGAGATCGTCGCCGTCGAAATAGAAGAGGTCGTAGTCCTTGACCCCTTCGGCGACCGGCCGTCCGCTGAGCGCGTTCCAGAACGCCTGATAGACCGACCCCGCCACCAGGCAGGCATCGGGCGCGCCGAGGGCGGGCATCCGCTCCAGGATCTTGCGGTTCAGCGGATTGGCGAGTGCCGCGGCGACCAGGTCCATGATGCGCCAGCCTAAAGAAGAAAGGCCGCGGCGAACAGGCTCCGCCGCGGCCCCGACTCGATCGGAGGTTCAAGTCCTCAGAACGGGAACAGGATGTCGTAGACCTGCTGGCCATAGCGCGGCTGCTGCACGTCGCTCAAGGTGCCGCGGCCGCCATAGGCGATGCGGGCCTCGGCGATCTGGTCGTAGGTGATCTCGTTGTCGGTCGAGATGTCCTGCGGCCGGACGATGCCGTCGACGTCGAGCTCGCGGAGCTCGTAGTTCACCCGCACCTGCTGCACGCCCCTCAGGACCAGGTTGCCGTTCGGCAGCACCTGGGTGACGACGGCGGCGACGCGCACGTCCACCGCCTCGGAGCGGTCGACCGAGCCGCTGCCGCTGGTGTCGGACTTGCTGGTGGTGTCGATCAGGTTGGTGGGATCGACGTACTTGTTGAAGACCTTGTCGGCGTACTTCTGATAGCCGAGCAGGGCGGGGGCCGAGGCGTTGTTGGTGCCGTCGCGGCTCGCCGTCGTCTTGTTGGAGAGCTTCGCGGAATCGGAGATGGTGATGACGACGGTCAGGATGTCGCCGACCTTGCTGGCGCGCTGGTCGGCGAAGAAGGTGCGGCTGCCCTGGCGCCAGAGCGAGTTCGCCTGGCGGACGTCGGTCATCGGCGCCGGCATCGGCATGGTGACCGGCGTGTAGTTCGCCTGCGCGTTCGGATTCTCGATCGGCTGGAGGGCGGGCGGCTTGCCGACCTCGGAGACCCGCTCCAGCATGTTGCCGCAGCCGCCGAGCGAGACCGAGGCGGCGGCGAGGATCAACGCCAGCGGCAGGACGCGCTTCACCGTACTGCCGCCGTTGGGCTCACGGCGCGGCGCGGGGCGCGGTATCGGGCGGCGTGTGCGCGGAGCGCCGGACTTGGATCGAGAGCGGTTCATCGTGACGTTCCTTGGTTCGCCCTTGGGGTTCGCCCTTGGGGTTCAGCTGTCTCAGTTGAGGGCCATGGTGCCGGTGATCGGGATCGCGACCGTCGTGCCGTCCTTGACCACGCCGGTCAGCTGCTTGTTGCTCCCGGTGTTGACGACGCGGATCGGCTGGCCGATCGCGGCGTCTTCCAGGGCGCGACC
>DATKNM010000146.1:0-7353 GCA_035541335.1 Binatia bacterium | reverse complement strand
GTCTATCGCGCCGGCACGTCGGAGACGCCGATCGACAGCGTCACCCTCGATCCCTTCGAGAGCCCGTGGCGACCGGGACGCGCCGTGGAAGCGGCAATGCCGCAGCCGGCGCTACCGGACGATTTCGGCGCGGCGGTCGCGTCATTCGAGCGCGACCTCGTGCAGCGCGCCCTCAACGCCGCGATCGGCAACCAGGGCACCGCCGCGCAGGCCCTGGGCCTCGGCTATCACCAGTTCCGGCGGTTGATGCGGAAGCACCGCGTGCGGTGACGGCGCGCTGGGTCCTCTTCAGCACGAGGCAGGAAACACCACGGCTGCATGCCCCACCCAACCCTCCCCCTGAAGGGGGGAGGGCTTAGACCGAGCCGTGCACCATCGAGCACCTTCCCCCTTCAGGGGGAAGGCGGGGGATGGGGGCGTGCAGCCGTGATGATCGCGGTCAGCCCAAGAAAGCCGATCCAGCGCTCACAACCACCCCGCCTTCTTGAATCGCCAGTAGAGCAGGCCGCAGAGGCCGACGATCACCACCCAGGTCATCGGATAGCCGAACTTCCAGCTGAGTTCCGGCATGTCGTGGAAGTTCATGCCGTAGATGCCGGCAATGGCGGTCGGGACCGCCAGCATGGCGGCCCAGGCCGCCAGCTTCTTCATCACCTCGTTCTGCTTCATGGCGTTGAACAGCATCTTCGATTCCACGACCGTCTTCACCATTTCGCGCAAACTGTCGATCCGCTCCAGCATGATGTGGCTGTGGTCGTAGACGTCGCGGAAATAGGGATGGGTGTTGGCGTCGATGATCGGCACGTCGTAGCGCATCAGGCGCTGGCACATGTCGGGGAGCGGCGCCACGGCATGGCGCATCTCCAGGAGGTCGCGGCGGAGATCGGCGATCTCCTCCAGGGCGTCGCGCTCCTCGGTACCGGCGAAGACCTGCTCTTCCAGCTCCTCCACCATCTCCTCGAGATGATCGATAATCGGGAAGTAGCGATCGACGATGAAGTCCATCAGGGCATAGACAATGAAGTCCTCGCCCTTCTTCAGCTTCTCAGGCGCGTTCTCGCAGCGGGTCCGGACGTCCGCATATCCGATCGAGGGGCCGTGGCGGACCGAGATCACGTAACCCTTGCCGACGAAGAAGCAGGTCTCGCCCATGGCGACGTGCTCGCCGACGAACTGCCCGGTCTTCATCACCAGGAACAGGGTCTCGCCATAGACCTCCAGCTTCGGCCGCTGATGGGCGCGGTAGGCGTCCTCGATCGAGAGGTCGTGCAGGCCGAAATAGCCCTGCAGCTTCAGGAGGACGTCCTGGGTCGGCTCGTGGAGGCCGATCCAGATCACCCGCCCCGGCCTGACCTTCATCTCGTCCGGATCGTTGATGTCGAGATCGGTGACGCGGCGGCCACTCTCGTAAGCGGCGCAATTGACGACGGTGGCCATGATCTCGGCTCCGGAGGAGTGTCGCGACGGGTTGCCGTGGCTTAGCCGAAGGCTCGCGGAACGGCAAGGGTGGGACTGCCGGCCGGATGCGCTCGGAAATCGCCGTTGTTTCGAGGGCTTACCATGCGGCAACGCGCGTTCGGCCAAGGTTGGACAAGGCTCCCGCCCTCGGCTAGCTTCTTCGCGACCGTCGGCCGGGCGCCGTCCATCCAGCCATTTCAGACATTTATGACAATTTACGCCCATTCCTTACGAATCACAGAACCGACCTCGCGGTTCGGGCGACCCACCCCATGAAGATGGCCGGAACACGCGCGAAGAGCGGTGAAGGCGCCGTCGATGCCGCGCTGTTGCAGCGGGTCGCCGGCGGTGACCGTAACGCCTTTGCCGAGCTCTATCGCCGCCTGCAGCGGCCGCTCTATGGCTATCTGATGAAGTTGGTCAGGGAGCGCGAGATGGTGGAAGACGTCCTCAACGAGACCATGATGGAAGTCTGGCGCCAGGCGGCGCGCTTCGAAGGCCGCGCCTCGGTCAACACCTGGGTGTTCTCGATCGCCCACCATCGGGCGGTGTCCCGCCTGCGGCGGAAGCGCGAGACCGCGCTCGACGAGGAATCCGCGGCGGCGATCGAGGACGAGTCGCCGACCCCGGACGCGCGGGCGGAGAGCAGCGACATGAACCGGCTGCTCGCGACCTTGATGGAGCAGCTGTCGTTCGAGCATCGCGAGATCCTGCACCTCGCCTATTACCAGGAATTCTCGGTCCAGGAGATCGCCGACGCGCTCGACCTGCCGGCCAACACCGTGAAGACCCGCATGTTCTATGCCCGCCAACGGCTGAAAGCGCTGCTGGAGAAATCCGGCGTGCAGGGAGCGGTGGCATGACGGAACGCCGGAACAATCAGATCAAGACGGCACTCACCGACGAAGACATCTTCGAGCTGCTGCCCTGGTACGCCACCGGTAAGACGACGCCGGACGAGACCAAGACGATCGACCAGCGCCTCGCGGGCTCGCCGCGGCTGCAGGCCGAGCTCGCCATGGTCCGCCGCGAGCAGCAGGTCTCCAAGGCGGGCGCCGCGTTCGGCGATGCGCCGCCCGAGCTCCTGAACCACATGCTCGGCCAGCTCGACGGTGCGCGACAGCTGCCGCCGATCGCGCGCGACGATCGCGACCCGGCGCGCGGCGCTGCGGGCGGATGGTTGGGCAGGCTCTTCGGCTTCATGCCGACGCCGGCCTTGCGGCTGGCGCTGGCGATTGCCTGCCTGGTGGTCGTGGTCGAAAGCGCGGTTCTGCTGCGGCAGACCGGCTCCGGCGGCGCCTATGAGACCGCCTCGGCGCCGGATGCGACGGCAGCCGGACCGCAGCTCATCGTCACCTTCCAGCCGAATGCCGGGCTCGCCGCGGCCGGCAGTGTTGTTTCCGACCTCGGCGGCAATATCGTCAAAGGCCCCATGCCGGACGGCGCCTATGTGATTGCGCTGCCGCAGGGTGCCGACGTCGATGCCGCGATCGCCAAGCTGCACAGCCATAGCGACCTCATCGCCTCCGTCGATCGAGGCTCCTGAGCCATGCGCGCCGTGCGCCGCTTCGGATTCCTGCCGGTCCTCGCCCTCATCGGCGCCTTCGCGGCCCAGCCTGCCGACGCGCAGGTCGCGCCCGTTCTTGGCCCTGCGGGCGCTCCAGCCGCGCCGGCCGGCGGTGGTGCGGGTGGTGTCGGTGTCGGTGGCGGTGGTGTCGGTGGCGGGGCAGGGGCAGGCGCCGTCGGCAGCAATGCCTCGGGCACGCCGGGTATGCCGCGACTGCCGGGCGAGCCGGTGTTCGACACGTTCGGCGGCGCGCCGGGCGGCAACGACAATGGCGGCCTGCCGGCGGTCCAGGGCCCGCATGCGCCGGACCTCATCTGCGTCGTGTTCCGGCCCGGGACTCCCGACAGCACCGGCAACGACTTCGCGAGCGGGCTGAAGTTGCGGATCGAGCGGCAATACGATCTTTCCGGCCTCCGGCTCCGCGTCTATCTGATGCGCATCCCCGACGGTGCCGACTACAACGACACCCTGCGCCGCGCCAACGGCGACGGGCGGGCACTCTGGGTACAGCCGGATTACAGCTTCATCAGCCTCGACGGCACGACGGCGCAGCCGACCCGGCAATACGCGCTGGCGAAGATCCGCGCCCTCGACCTGCCGCAGGCGGCGCGCGGCCAGGGCGTCACGGTCGCGCTCATCGACAGCGGCGTAGAGCCGACGCACGAATCACTGAGCGGCGACAGCCTCACTCTGGTCGATCTCGTCGACGGCAAGGCCGCGCCGCCGCCGGAGACCCACGGCACCGCGCTTGCCAGCATCATCGCCGGCTCCGGCAAGGTGAAGGGCCTGGCGCCGGGCGCGCACCTGATCGCGATCCGAGCCTTTACCGAGGTCGACCCCAAGAGCGGGGAATCGACCTCCGACTCGTTCCATGTCTCCGAAGGCGTCTCGACCGCGCTCGACGCCAAGGCGCGGATCATCAACATGAGCATCGGCGGCCCCAACGACCGCCTGGTCCGGACCGCAATCGAGGAGGCGGTGCTGACCGGCACGACGGTGATCGCCGCCGCCGGCAATTCCGGTCCGGACGCGCCGCCCTCCTATCCCGCCGCACAGACCGGCGTCATCGCCGTCACCGCGACCGACGACAAGGACCGGATCTACAGCGGCGCCAATCGCGGCGACTACGTCTCGCTCGCCGCCCCGGGCGTCGCGGTGCTGGCGGCAAAACCCGGCAAGGCGGGCGTCAGCGCCTACGACTATTTCACCGGGACCTCGATGGCGACCGGCTATGCCACCGGCCTCGCGGCGGTGCTGCTCTCCGCCGATCCGCACCTGACCTCGGTGGACCTGCGGCGTCTCCTCGAAAGCAGCGCCACCGATCTCGGCCCGCCGAAGAAGGATCCGGAATTCGGCTGGGGCCGGATCGACGCTGCCTCCGCCTATTCCGCAATGGCGACCGTCGGCGCCGCGAACTGACCCTCACCAGCTTCCGATCAGCTTCTTCCCGGCCAGC
This sequence comes from Binatia bacterium, assembly GCA_035541335.1. Classification (GTDB taxonomy): domain Bacteria; phylum Pseudomonadota; class Alphaproteobacteria; order Dongiales; family Dongiaceae; genus Dongia. The sequence goes on along the minus strand of DATKNM010000146.1, from coordinate 2,872 downwards.
CGCCAGACGTCGAGCGGCGAGGCTTCGATGCTGCGCGGATCGAAGAGGTCGTAGCCGCGCCGCTCCAACCGCGCGAGCTGCGCCCGCGCCAGCGTGCCGATGCGCAGGGCCGGCAGCAGCGCCGCCGGCGCGCGATGCCGCTTTGCGTCGGCGAGCTGCCGCCGCGCTTCGGCCGCGATGTCCGCTACGGCGCGGCGGAGCTCCGGCTGCGGCTTCAGGTCGTAGAGCCGATCAAGCGAGACCTCATGCCGTTCCAGCAGCGACGCCGGCAGCATCGTCCGGCGACGGCCGGCGAGATGCAATGTCGCCCGCACGGTCCCGGTCAGCGCGAAGCCGATGCCGAGAGGGCGAATGACCGCGGCGACCTCCTCAGCATCCGGGTCGAGGCCGGCCGCGGCGGCGGCGAGGGCGAGCAGGCTTGCCGACGTGTCCTCGGCATGGGCGATCAGCGCATCCATGTCCGCCGGCGCCTCGTCGTCGATCTCGCGCTCGCGGGCCTCGATCATGCGCTCGATCCGAGCTGGATCGAGCGGGCGCCGCGCGATGAGTGCGGCGAGCGGGGTGAGGACGGCATGGCGGCGCGGCGGCTTGCCTGCGAAGATCTCGCTCACCGCCTCGCGCCACCATTGCAGGCGAATCCGCGCCAGCATCGGCTCGCTGACCGAGTCGCGGATGACCGCAAGCTCCAGGTTGAAGGCGTAGAGCACGGCGAGATCGGCGCCCGCCGCGCCCGGCGCCGCCAGCACGGTCAGGTAGCGGTCGCGGTCGAGGCGGCGCAGCTGGTCGAGGCAGTAGTCGAAATCCGAATCTAATCCAGAGGGGTCCAATCCAAAGCCCTAAGCTGCGGAGGGGATTTGTGCATCATGCGGAGTCACCGAACGGCAATCCCGTTGTCTCCACTATCCCATTCTGTAGAATGCGCCCAGCGCTTGTTCAGGGCTTGGGCCCGAGTCCGCGTCAAGGGGGAGTATGATGGGAAAATTCTTCGAGAACCTGCACCGCGTGCTGCTGGCCGGCTTGGTGCTGGCGATCCTGGTCGCCATCTGGCGGCATAGCGAGTATCTGACCACCAGCGGCTATCTCGCGCATCTGTTCCGCTGGATCCACGTCTGGTTCGGCATTCTCTGGATCGGCCTGCTCTACTACTTCAATTTCGTGCAGATCCCGTCGATGCCGAAGATCCCGGACGAGCAGAAGCCGGCGATCGGCAAGGTGATCGCGCCCACCGCCCTCTTCTTCTTCCGCTGGGCGGCGGCAGGCACCGTGCTGTTCGGCCTGCTGACCGCCGGCGCCAACCAGTACATCGTCGAAGCGCTGACCTTCCAATCGGGCTACACCACGATCGGCACCGGCATGTGGCTGGCGCTCATCATGGCCGCCAACGTCTGGTTCGTGATCTGGCCGAACCAGAAGAAGGCCCTCGGCATCGTCCAGGCCGACCCCGATGCGAAGAAGCTCGCCGCGCGCACTGCGATGATCGCCTCGCGCGTCAACACCATGCTGTCGATCCCGATGCTCTATTGCATGGTCCTGCAAAAGCTCGGCTGAGATCGCCGACAGAGAACGCGAAGGCGGCGCCGCAAGGCGCCGCTTTTGTTTTGTGGGTTGGCGACGGTGAGCTTGAGCTGGCAAAGCCTCAGGCAGCGTCAAGCCCCTCATCCTCACCTTCTCCCTCTGGGAGAAGGGACGCTGCTGCAGCAGCCATTCTCGCTCAATATCAGCGAGCACTCCGCTGAACTCCCTCTCCCGTAGGGAGAGGGTTGGGGTGAGGGTCTTGCCGCAGCCTGAGACCGATCCAGAAAGCCGTGACGCTCTACACCGCGATCAGCGCCGCCGCGACCTTGCGGCCCTCGGCGGCGAGCACGTTGTAGGTGCGGGCGGCGGCGCCGGTATCCATGGCCTCGATGACCACGCCGCGCTGACGTAGCGCAGCCCGCAGGCTGCCCGGGATCAGCGCCATGCGGAGACCGCAGCCGATTAGCAGAAGATCGATCTCGCCGGCCTCGCCCGCGGCGCTGATGCTGTCGAGGCTGGCTTCCGAGATCTCGGCGACCTCGCCCACCGGCCAGAGGACGGTGCGGTTCGGGAAGACCAGGACCGATCCCTCATGCAGGGCGCCGGTGACGCGAAACCGCCGCTCGCCGTAGCTCTCGACGATCTGGCGGCCCTGCGGGATCAGCGGGGTCAGGTCCATTGCGGCCTGGTGCGGGAACGGCTGGACGGAGTCAGGGCGGCCTCCTCCTCACCCAGGCCTCACCTCGCGGGAGAGGTCTGCTGCGAACGCTGCGCCGGCTTATCCGTGTCCGACGAATCCTTGCCGGGCTTGTCCTTGCCCGAAGAGTCCTTGCCGGAGGTATCCTTGCCCCGGATGCGGTGGAGATGCATGTAAAGCAGCAAGGGCGAGGCGACGCAGATCGTCGAATAGGTGCCGATCACGATGCCCCAGATCATGGCGATGGAGAAGCCGCGGATCACCTCGCCGCCGAACAATGCCAGCGCCAGCACCGAGAGCAGGGTGAGGCCGCTGGTGACCGTGGTCCGGCTCAGGGTCGAGTTCAGCGAGAGATTGATGAGATCGGCGAGCGGCATCGACTTGTAGCGCCGCATGTCGTAGCGGATGCGGTCATAGATCACGACCGTGTCGTTGACCGAATAGCCCGCGATCGTCAGTACCGCCGCGACGGTCGTCAGGTTGAATTCCATGCCGGTCAGGGCGAAGAGGCCGACCGTGGTCACGCAATCGTGGAACAGCGCCAGCAGCGCGTTGAAGCCGAACTGCCACTCATAGCGGAACCAGACATAACCCATGATGGCAAGCATCGCGCCGAGCGAGGCCCAGACCGCGCTCGACTTCAGCTCCTCGCCGACCTTG
>DATKNM010000145.1:0-3790 GCA_035541335.1 Binatia bacterium | reverse complement strand
GGCTGCCACGCTAAAGGGGGACGGAGGCTCAAGATGACATCAGCACCGATGATATCGGCCCTGTCGAGCTTCGCTAAGGCAGAGCTCTATTCGATGTACTTCAGCAAGGCGGCGAACGCCCAGGCTCGGAGTCTTTACGAGCAGGCAAGCAACGCCGACAAGACGTTCGGCAGGCCCTGCGCCGAGCTCGCCTATGCTATTCTGCAGGCCTACCTTTACAATTGGCTGGATGCCGATTTTGTCGACCCAAAGCAGAAGATGTTCGATTGGGCCTATGAAGCCTTGCAGAGAGATCCAAACGATCCGAACAACAAATGGATCATGGCGAACGTCCATCTCTACCGAAAGGAGTTTTCCGACGCCGCCAGCGGCTATGCGGCCCTCGGCAACGACAAGCTCAACACGTCCATGCCCGGAGAGGAATGGGCCTATCCGGTCGATTATGCGGACTTGCTGCTGTTGACGGGGAACCCCAAGCAGGCGATCTCCATCGTCAAAGACCAGGTCCTGAAGAACTGCCCGGTGCCGGAGAAGTGGTTCTATTGGGTCCTGGCATGGGCCTACTATGTCGACGGGCAGCACCAGGCCTCGCTCGACGAACTCGCCAATTTCCCCAATCCGCGCAACGCGATCCGCAAGAACGTGATTGCGAATCTCGCCGCCTGTGGCCAGGTGGACGACGCGAAGGCTCAGGCCAAGATCTTTCTCCTCGAGGAAAAAGCGCAAGAGATTACCTACGCGGATCCAGGTGAGCCGGTGATCGATGGAATTCTGTTGGTCGAGGAACGCGTCCCCTTCCAGCTGGATTCGGCGAGGGATCGCTGGACGGACGATCTCACGAAGGCTTTCACCGGGCTGGTTCAGCCCTGACCGGCGACGCACCGGTTCATGACCCCCCGACCATCCTGAGGGCTTCTTCGCGCAATGCCACCTTGTCGAACTTCCCGTTCGCCAGCGTCGGCAGCGTCTCCCGGATCACGAACCGCTTCGGGACCTTGAAGTTTGCGAGTTGCGCGCGGCAGTGTTCCGCGATCTCCCGCTCGGTCAACCCGTGGCCGGGATTGGCAACCAGGAACGCAGTCCCGACCTCGTAGAACAGCGGATCGGGAACCGGCACGACCACCGCCAGCGCCACGGCGGGATGGGCTTCGAGCACGTTCTCGATCTCCCGCGGAAAGATGCTGTAGCCGCCGGACTTAAACATCTCCTTGATCCGCCCGATCAGGCGCAGCCGCCCCTGCGCGTCGATCAGGCCGAGATCGCCGCTGCGGAGCCAGCCCTCGCCGTCGATCGCCGCCCGCGTCTCCTTCGGCCGGTTGAGATAGCCCGCCATGACGCAATCGCCACGGACCAGCACCTCGCCGGACTCCCCGGCGCCTAGGCTCGCCCCGCCGGGACCCGCGATCCGGACCTCGAAGCCCGGGGCCGCCCGCCCCACCGTCTCGGCCAGGACGTCGATGCCGTCGCCGGGCGCGGTGAAGGTCACCGAGGAGGTCGCCTCCGTCAGTCCCCAACCGGTGACGACGGTGCCGCCGAGAGTCTGCAACTCGGCGATCAGCGCCGGCGGCAGAGGCGAGCCCAGGAAGAACGTGGCCTGCAAGCTCGAGGTGTCGGTCTTCGCGCGCATCGGGTGCGCGAGCATCCGCTGCAACATCGCCGAGATCTGGATCAGGCAGGTGATCCGCTCTTGCGCGATCGCCGCAAGGAGGGCTTCGGACTGGAACCGCTCCTGGAACACGATGGTCCCGGCGGAGGCGATGGCATAGGCGACCACGTCGCAGGTGCAAACGGTATGGTCGATGGGCAGGTTGCAGACGATGCGCAGCGGCGAGACGGGGTAGAGCCGGCGCTGCACCTCGGCGCAATGGGTGAGGTTGCGCTGCGTGAGCAACGCGCCCTTGGGCTTCCCGGTCGATCCCGAGGTGTGGACGATCATCGCCAGGTCGTCCATCCCGACCGCATCGACCGCTTCCGCCAATGTGCACTCCGGAATGGAGGCGCCGGCCGCGAGGAACGCCGCATAGGGCTGCCCCAACCCTTCCGGTTCCCCGAACATGACGACATGCTCGACGCTCGGCGCGCCGCCAGGGAGCTGGCGCAGGAACGCGCGGTTGTCGCGCCCGCGCAACGCCGCGAAGCCGAACAGCAGCCGGGGCCGGCAATCGTTCAGGATGTAGTTGAGCTCCGCCGGCTGATGCACCGGGTGCAGCCCGACCCAGACGGCACCGATGCTCAAGGTGGCGAGAAAGACGGTGAGAAACTCGGGCCGCGGCGTCGACAGCATCGCGACCCGATCCCCGCGCCGCACTCCCGCAGCGAGCAGCGCCCGGGCGCAATGCCCGACGTCATCCTGCAGTGCCCTGTAGTCGAGCCGCAGTTCACCGAAGACGACCGCCTCCCGGTCCGAAAAGTCGCGCGCCGCGTCGGCAAGCAGGTCGCCGATCCTTCGCGCGACGATCCCGCTCACAGCGGCAGCGGCCGGAAGAACGTCGGCTCCATGGAGAAGACCCTCTCGGATGACCCCGCGTCGATGTTAAGGCACGCATCAACCGCGCGCCACCCGCACTCAGTGCGGCTGTTCCTTGGTCTTCAGGAACCGGATCTGCGGGTGGTCCTGCTGGGCGCGGTCGAGGTGCCAGGCGTTACGTGCCAGGAACACGGGATCGCCGTTGTGGTCGTGGGCGATGGCGGCACGGGTCTCGTCGAGGAAAGCCTTCAGCTTCGCCGGATCGTCGCTCTCGACCCAGCGCGCGGCATAGAGGCCGACCGGCTCGAACTTCACCGGCAGGCCGTATTCGGTGCGGATGCGGTCGGCCAGGATCTCGAACTGCAGTGCGCCGACGACGCCGACGATCCATTCCGTGCCGATCTGGGGTTTCAGCACCCGCGCCGCCCCCTCCTCCGCCAGCTGCTCCAGCGCCTTGCCGAGGTGCTTCGCGCGCAAGGGATCGTCCGCCCGCACGCTCTGCAAATGCTCCGGCGCGAAGCTCGGGATGCCGGTGAATTGCAGCGCCTCGCCCTCGCTCAGGGAATCGCCGATGCGGAGATTGCCGTGGTTGGGGAGGCCCATGATGTCGCCGGCATAGGCCTCTTCCGCGAGTTCGCGGTCCTGCGCGAGGAAGAGCACGGCGTTGTGCACGTTGATCTGCTTCCCGGAGCGCACGTGGGTCAGCTTCATGCCGCGCTCGAAATGGCCGGAGCAGAGCCGGACGAAGGCGATGCGGTCGCGGTGCTTCGGATCCATGTTGGCCTGGATCTTGAAGACGAAGCCGGAGACCTTGTCCTCATTGGGCTCGACCTTGCGGCCGGTGGTGGGCTGCGCCCGCGGCGACGGCGCCGCCTCGCCCAGGCCCCGCAGCAGCTCGCCGACGCCGAAATTGTTGATCGCCGAGCCGAAATAGACCGGCGAGAGATGGCCCTCGCGGTAGGACCGGAGATCGAAGGCCGGCATCAGGCCGCGCGCCATCTCCACCTCCTCGCGGAGACGCTGCGCCTCGTCCGGCTTCAGCTTCTCGTCGAGCTTCGGGTCGTCGAGGCCCTTGATCTCGATGCCGGTCTCCTCCTGCGTGGTGCCGCGCTCGAAGAGGACCAGCCGGTCCTTGAAGAGGTCGTAGCAGCCGCGGAAGGTCCGTCCCATGCCGATCGGCCAGGAGGCCGGCGTCACGTCGAGCGCCAGCGTCTGCTCGATCTCGCTGAGGAGGTCGAATGGATCGCGGGATTCGCGGTCCATCTTGTTGATGAAGGTGATGATCGGCACGTCGCGGAGCCGGCAGGCCTCGAACAGCTTCCG